>NZ_MTCA01000079.1:0-12578 GCF_002150205.1 Flavobacterium sp. FPG59
AAACAAACACATTAAACACCTATCTTTGAATATCTTAATTTAATTAAACTAAAATATTTAAAATGAAATTAGTAAAAACAATTGGTGCTATGGCACTTTTAGGAGTTATCGCAACTTCATGTGGAGAAAAGAAAACAGCTGAAACAACAGAAAATGCAGACACAACTGCAGTTGCTGTAGATTCTGCAGCAGTTGTAGAAACGCCAAACATTGTAGGTGTTGCAGCAGGAAACGCTGATTTTTCAACATTAGTAACTGCTGTAAAAGCGGCAGGATTAGTAGAAACATTGAGTAGCGAAGGGCCATTTACGGTTTTTGCACCAAATAATGCCGCATTTGATAAATTGCCAGCTGGTACAGTAGATGGTTTATTGAAACCAGAAAGTCTTGATAAATTAAAAGCAGTTTTAACATATCATGTCGTTTCTGGAAAGTTTGATGCAGTAGCAGTAACTGAGGCAATCAACAAAAATAATGGTAAATATACCGTTACAACTGTTCAAGGTGGAAAAATTGAATTGAGCTTAAAAGACGGGAAAGTAATTTTGACAGATGCTAATGGTGCAACATCTACTGTTGTTCTGGCTGATGTAGCTGCGTCTAATGGTGTAATTCACGCTATTGACTCAGTGGTTATGCCTAAATAATTATTGATTCAAATCAGATTTAAAACCGTTGCAATGTTAAAAATGCAACGGTTTTTTAATTTTTAATGAATGATCATAACAATTATAATTTTTATTCGTTATGAATTTGTAATTAAAACAAAATTTTAGCATTTAAACATGTAGTAAATAAAAAAATAAATTATTTTTGGTTCTAAATTTTATGTAACCCATGAGTTATCTGAAAACCGAATTGTACGAATTAATCAAACAAGACAACTCCATATTTGATTTTATTCAAGAAACTGCATTAGATGGCCTTTCGTATTGGGATATAGAAAACCCCGAAAATAGTTATATGAATCCTAAGTTTTGGTCAAAACTAGGTTATAATTACAACGACTTACCAAGCCATTACAATTCGTGGAAAAACATCGTAAACAAAGAAGATGCAAAATTACTGCAAGAAGTAATTCGAAAAAATATAAGTACAGTTGATTTTGTTTACGAACAAATTTTCAGATTTACTCATCAAAACGGTACAACAATATGGATGAAATGTTATGGCAAAATCATCCAAAATCCTAATGGTAATGAAAAACGATTATTAGGAGCACATATTGACATAACCTACTTAAAAGAGCAAGAAGTTTTATTAGAAAATTGTAATTCAGCAGCTAGAATTGGCTACTGGGAATTTGATATTTTAGCTCAACAAATTCATTGGAGTAAAATCACAAAAGAAATTCATGAAGTTAGTGAAAACTATATTCCTAATCTAGAAACGGCTATCAATTTTTATAAAGAAGGTGATAATAGAGATATAATTAACATAGCAATTTCTAATGCAATAAAAAATAACGAACCATTTGATTATCGCTTACAAATAATTACTGCAAAAGGAAATCACCGCTGGATTAGAACTATTGGCCAAACAGTATTTATAAAAGGTAGATGTACCAAAGTCTATGGAACTTTTCAAGATATAACTATTGAAAAGAATGCAAAAATTGAATTAATAAAAGAAAAAGAGAAATTACAAAGTGTTCTTGAGGCTACTAACTTGGGGACTTGGGAATGGAATATTCAAACTAATGAAGTTCTTTTTAATAATAGATGGGCAGAAATTTTAGGTTATTCACTTGTGGAACTTCAACCTATTAGTATTCAAACTTGGATAGACTTGGTTCATCCAGAAGATTTGCTGATTTCTCAGAAAATCTTAGAGGAATGTTTTGGTAAGAAAAGAGAATTTTACCATTGTGAATGCAGAATGAAACATAAAAATGGGGAATGGGTTTGGATTTTAGATCACGGAAGAATAATCAGCTGGACAGAGGAAGGGTTGCCAATAATGATGTATGGAACTCATACTGACATTACAGAATCTAAAAAAACATTTGAAAGAAATAAATTATTTATAGAGCAGACCCCTACTGCCATTGCCATGTTTGATAAGGAATTAAAATACATTGCTTCATCAGAGAAATGGTATACTGATTATGGGTTGCAAGGACAAGAAATAATAGGTAAATCTCATTATGAAATTTTTCCCGAAATAGGAGACAATTGGAAAAAAATACACCAAGAGTGTTTAACTGGCATAGCACAAAAAAAAGAAGAAGAAAAATTTGTTCGTCAAGATGGATCCATACAATGGCTAAAATGGGAAGTAAAACCATGGTACTCTGATTCAAAAACAATTGGCGGACTGATTATGCTTACTGAGGACATAACTCCAAGAAAAAAAATACAAGAACAACTCTTAGTAAGTGAAGAGGCTTTTAGGGGGAATTTTGAAAGTGCAGCTATAGGTATGGCGTTACTTAACATACAAGGGCAATGGCTTAAAGTAAATAAAAACTTATGTGAAATCACTGGGTATACTAATGATGAGTTGATGCAACTTACCTTTCAAGATATTACCCATCCAAATGATTTAGAAAAAGATATTGCTTTACGTAAAGAACTTGTTGAAGGTAAAATTAACTTTTATCACCTTGACAAAAGGTATATTTGTAAAGATGGGACAGTTGTTTATGTAATATTAGCATCGTCTATTGTTAGAGATCCAGAAAACAATCCCTTATATATTATATCTCAAATCATAGATATTTCTTCACAAAAAAATGCTGAAAACAAACTAGAACAAGCTGTATCAAAACTTCAAGGGATACTAGATGCTAGTACTCAAGTTGCTATTATTGAGACTAATATTGATGGACTAATAACAACCTTTAATACTGGTGCCGAAAATCTTTTAGGATACAAGAAAGAGGAAGTTATCCATTTAAAAACTCCTGAAACTATTCATTTACAGGAAGAAATTGAAGCACAAGAAGAAAAAATATTAATTGAAGAAAATATTAAATGCAAAGGTTTTGAAGTCTTTACACATGTGTTAGATAAAGGAAAATTTGAAACAAGCGAATGGACATATGTAAAAAAAGACGGAACCCAATTTCCGGTACAACTTACAATTACGGCTGTAAAAAAGAATAATAAAATTACTGGTTATCTAATGATCGCTGTAGACATTAGTAGCATTAAAAAGGTTGAAAATGAAATTCAATCATTACTATTTGTTACAAAAGATCAAAACGAACGGTTGAAAAATTTTGCACATATAGTTTCTCATAACTTAAGATCTCACTCCGGCAATATTGCCATGATGTTGGAGTTGCTTTTATATGAAAACCCTGCATATGCCGATAATGAAATCATTCAACTACTAGATTTAGCTTCGAAAAACTTAAAAGATACTATAGGACACCTCAATGAAGTGGTAATTATGAATACCACCATAACCGAAAATATTGCTCCAGTAAATTTAAATAATGCAATTGAAAACAGTATCAATAATATACAAATCCTAGCTAAAAATGCTGATGTAGAGATCTTAAATGAAGTAAAAAAAGATGTATATATTTTAGGAATACCTGCTTATGTAGAAAGTATTTTATTGAATTTTTTATCGAATTCTATAAAATATAAATCAGAAAAAAGGAAGGCCTATATAAAGTTAAATGCTACTATAGAAGATGACAAAATTGTATTAAGTATTGAAGATAATGGTCTAGGAATAGATTTAAAACAAAACGGAGATAAGCTTTTTGGAATGTATAAAACTTTTCACATGAATGATGATGCTCGAGGGATTGGGTTATTTATTACAAAAAACCAAATAGAAGCTATTGGCGGTAAAATTACAGTAACTAGTGCAGTTGATAAAGGAACCACTTTTAAATTATATTTTCAAAATGCCTAAGATAGATATTGCTTGTATAATTGATAACGACCCAATCTTTGTTTTTGGTGCTAAAAGAATTATGGAAATTGCAGATTTTTGCAATAGTTTCATGATTTTTAGAGACGGTAAAGAAGCATTTGATAAACTAAAAACAATAATAAATACGGATGGAAAACTCCCTGATTTAATTTTATTAGATATAAATATGCCTATTTGGAATGGTTGGCAATTTCTGGATGAGTTTATCAAAATTCCAATCAAACAAACAATTACTATCTATATCATGACCAGTTCAATTGACCCTACTGATATTGAAAAAGCAAAAAAATATAATGAAATTTCAAATTATATTGTTAAGCCTATATCTCTTGATGAACTAAAACAACTGATTGTATAAGCTTATTTTAATGTGATCAACTGTTTTGAATATCAACCAGAGCTTCTATAAAAGTATCAACATCTTGTGTAGTGTTAAAATGACTAAAAGAAACTCTCAAACTTGGTAATACTAAATCAGATTCACTTAAAAGCTCTGCCAAAACATGGGAAGGCTTGATACTTCCTGATTGACAAGCACTTCCTCTTGACACTGCAATACCTTTCATGTCTAAATGAAACAAAATCATAGCAGTTTTTTCTTTATCAAAAGGTAAAAGAATATTTATAACATTATAAAATCCAGAAAGATCACCGTTACATTTTACACCAGGAATATATACTTGCAATTGATCCCACAAATATTTTTTTAAAGCTTCAATGTGCTTTTGATCCCTTTCTAAATTTAAATACGAAAGTTCTAAAGCCTTAGCCATTCCGGCTATTTGATGTAAGGCTTCGGTTCCAGCGCGCAAGCCTTTTTCCTGCTCTCCACCAAAAAATAAAGGTTGTAGTCCTGAATTTTTTCGAATAAAGGCTAATCCTACTCCTTTTGGACCATGAAACTTATGTGCACTCGCTACAATAAAATCAATAGGAATTTCTTGTAAATCGATCTTTAATTTACCTATAGATTGCACCGTATCAGAGTGAAACAAAACATTGTGCTCTTTACAAATGACACCTACACGATGAAGATCTAGCACAGTTCCTATTTCGTTATTCACATGCATTAAACTAACTAAAGTTTTTTTATCATCAGCTAAAAGAGTAACTAAATGGGTTAAATCTATTGCGCCATCTGGTTTTAAAGCTACATAATCTACTTGAATTCCGTACTGTTGCTGTAGCGCTAAAACCGTATATAAAACAGCGTGATGTTCTATTTTACTAGTAATAATTCGTTCTACCTTTAAATCTTTTACTGCTGATTGTAAAATCCAGTTGTTGGCCTCGGTACCACAAGATGTAAAGATGATTTCTTGTGCAGTTGCATTCAAATTTTTTGCAATAATTTTTCGAGACAATTCTAAAACATTTTTAGAACTTCTTCCAAAGCTGTGCGTAGAAGACGGATTACCGTATTCTTGTTCTAAAACGTGTGTCATTTCCTGAATCACCTCGGGACGAAGTGCAGTAGTGGAAGCATTGTCAAGATATACTTTTTGCATTGTAGTTGATATATTTGAAAGGTTACTCGGCGTCTTTTGTAGTTGAATATTTATTTTTATTTTTCTTAAATAATACTTCTTTGTTGAATACTACGATAGACAACAAAATTAAGAAATAAGAAAATAATTGAATAGTATGTACTTGTTCCTGGTAATAAAAAACAGCTAATAAAAAATTAATTATCGGATTAATATAAATCATAATTCCCACCGCTGAAGAGTTTATTCCTTTTAGGGCATATAGATTTAAGAAAAGTGGAATAATTGTAAAAAAAACTACAATCATAAACATGCATGTATAAAAAATAGGCTCTGTAGGAACTGGACCGCTGTATTTTGGGTAAAAAGGCAGTAAAATAACCGCTGTAAAAATTAACTGAATGGTCAATCCTAAAAACTTATCAATTTCGTTATTTTTTCGCTGGCTTACTAAATACAAAGCATACGTTGCAGCAGTAACTAAACTAAAAAAGATATCTTGAAAATGATCAAAGGATAACAAAATACAACTCAAAAAACTAATCCCAACGGCAACCCATTGCCAAGAACTTAGTTTTTCCTTGAGCATAAAAAAGGCTAGAACTGTGGTCACAATAGGACATATTAAATAGGCTAAAGAAGCAGCATTTACGCTTACATGATTCATTACAAAAATATAAACAAACCAGTTTGAAGATAAAAAAAAGCCTCCGCCCAGAGTAAGCCAAATGACTTTTTTTTGCTCCTTAGGTGGTAATTGCTTAAAACGATTCCAATTTTCAGAGATTATTTTTTTTCGAAAAAAAACATTAATTAAAACCATTGTAATTACACTAAAGAAAACACGATAAAACAAGATATCTAGTGATGGATAAAGATGTAATGGTTTAAGTGCGAAACTGAAAAACCCCCACATAAAAAAAGCAAGGAAGGCCGCCGAATAATATTTATTTAATCTCATTGATAAAAAAATGAAATACAAAGATACTCTTTTCTTAAAGTAATACAGTCTTAAAAACTCATCAAGTTGGGCTATCAAAGCGGAAGCTTTCAAAAAACGCTCCCTTAAAATCATGTTAAAAATGTGTTTTTTAAATTACAATGCAACTAGAACCCATTAAAAATTCTATTTTTGTTACAAATTATTGAACATGAAAAAAATTTTCAGCATATTCTTTTTAGCGGTTATTTTACACAGTTGTGATGACGGTGATTTAACACAGGAAACCATTAACTTCGATTCGGTTACTGCACAAAAATGTAACAGTACAAACATTATTTATAAAGTTAAAGAAAACGAAGCTTTACTTATTGATGCATCACAAATTATATTTCCTACTGAAGAAACTACACAAGAAATAGACATTAATACTACAAATCGTGTGATTTATCGTTTTTACAACGGGACCGTAACCTCTGCAACATTATGTGAAACTATACCACCTGCAAATCCTATTGTTGTTGACGATTGGATTGCAACAGGTGGAAAAATGGTGATTACCACAAAAGCAGTAAAACCATTAAACCAAACTGATAATAGCACCAGAATAACAGGATATAGCCATAACATTACATTTAAGAACATAACCTTTAATAAAGGAAATGGCACTCAGGTGTACGATACCTTTACCTTTGGAGACTTTATTATCACTAATACACCACCTCCATTGGCATTTAAAAAAGTATTGAATCAATGCCCAAGTACCAAACAATTATACGACAAGAACAGCAGTGAAGCCTTAATACTAGACATTGACCCTACTTTAATTAAAAATGAAAGTACACCCTTAAACACTCCTCGTGTAGCACTTATTGGTAACACTGTAAACAAACTCACTTACAGACTGTTTGGTGGGGTATTGTCAGACAGTTATTTTTGCAACACTACTTATCCCGCTACACCTAGCGTAACCGAAGAATGGATAGCAATTCCAGGTGTTGCTAATATTAGCGGTACCATTGAGGTTACTACAACAACATTTGGAACGGGGTTTAAGCATACCATTGTTCTAAAAAAGGTAAAACTAAAAAAAGGAACAAATGATTTTAGTCTAGGTGACAATTACATTTACGGAGAGTTACAGACTACAAATTAGTTTTCAAAATAAAGTAGATATTATTTGATACAAAAAAACCCAATTCTAGCAGTAAATAAAATTACTTTTAGAATTGGGTTTTACTTTTTATGACCAACTTACCATTTTACATGGCACTTTGCTTGATATATACTTCGGTGGCACCTAAACCATATTTTTGATAATTACCATCCTGAAAAGCAATATTATCATAGCGACCAAGTAGAAAATCTAGTTCTGCTTTCAAGATTCCCTCTCCTACTCCATGAATAAAAACTATTTTTGGAATTCTGTTTTTAATGGCAAATTCAATGTGTCTTTTTGCTGTTTCGGTTTGTAAGGTCAAAATATCATAATTAGACATTCCTCTTTTATTAGGCACTAATTTTTCAATATGTAAATCAAACTCTGGTGCAGAAATTTCATTTTTAGATTTTTTTTCTTTCACAAAACTACGAGGTTTTGGAATCTCTTTTTCTTTTTTAATTTCAGCTACATCTATCCTTCTAATAGTATCCAGTAAATTACTCCTGTCGTTTACTTTAATCAATTCATTGGCAAGAAATGCCATTGTAAAACCATCTTCGGTTTCTATTGTCACACGATTTTCTTGTACAGAAAGTACAACACCGTTAATGGCATCATCAAGAACCGAAACCTTATCTCCTTTATTCAACATTATCATCCTTATTTTCTTGATTCTTACTCGGTGTTTTAGCACTTAATTGCATCATTCCCATCATAAAAACTACAATAGCAACTGCCATTACATAAATGTTTTTATTAGCACTTACTTGTTCGTACAAGGCCACGCTTATTGCAACTACCATTATAGGAAGTATTAACTTTTTCATCTTTTTTTCGAATAATTATTCAAAAGTAATCATTTTTAAATTGCTCTTTTTAATTTGTAAAAAGTTTATTGTTTATTTGTAAAGTAGTAAAAAAGAAAAAAATTGAATTTAGAAAAATACATGCTCCCTTGTTTAAGTAAAACAATCCTTGGAATTGAATGTTTGGGCTGTGGCTTTCAGCGTGCATTCTTGCTTTTGATACAAGGTGATTTTACAAACGCTTTTAAAATGTATCCCGCAGTATTCTCTTCAATACTATTTATACTTTGTTGTGTTTTAAGTTTTTTGGACAAAAAAAGAAAATATAGTACCCTAATTATTACAACGGGAATCATAAATGCTGTTTTTATGATTGTAGGTTATTATTTCAAACATTTTGAAACGATCTTTATGATGTAAAATAGAATTAAAGTAAAATTCAATTCTACTGAATTTCTCCCTCAAAAACATTATTTCTCTAACAAAGTTTTCTAATTGCAACAATAGGTTTACTTGAATCCAATGCATAATTTTAATTTAGTTCAATATCTTTGCACCACTTTTTTGAACCAAAAAATTTTTTTTTATCGAATGTTCCTCTTTTGCATTAGGAACTTTCTTTTTTAATAATCCAATAAGCTCATGAAATCATACAAAATACTAGATTTAATTGGAAACACACCATTAGTTGAATCTACAAACTTAATTGCCAATAAAAATGTAAAACTTTTATTGAAACTTGAGGGTAACAATCCTGGTGGAAGCGTAAAAGATAGAGCGGCATACAACATGATCAAATCGGCATTAGAACGAGGAGATATAAAAAAAGGCGACAAACTAATAGAGGCAACTAGTGGAAATACTGGAATAGCACTAGCCATGATTGCACAGTTATTTAATATTGAAATTGAGCTCATACTGCCCGAAGATTCTACCATAGAGCGTACACAAACCATGCGTGCTTATGGAGCAACAGTAATTTTAACTCCGGCGGAAACCGGAATTATTGGCTCTAGAGATTATGCTGATAAAAAAGTTGCTGAAGGTGGTTATATCATGCTCAATCAGTTTGCTAATGATGACAACTGGAAAGCGCATTACAATACTACAGGTCCCGAAGTATGGAATGATACTGATGGAACGGTAACCCACTTTGTATCTGCAATGGGTACAACGGGAACTATAATTGGCACATCGACCTATTTAAAAGAAAAAAATCCTACCATACAAATTGTGGGAGCGCAACCTAGTGATGGTTCTCAAATACCAGGCATTAGAAAATGGCCACAGGAATATTTGCCTAAAATTTTTGATGCAAAAAAAGTAGACACCGTTATTGAAGTTTCAGAGCAAGAAGCCAGAGCCATGACCAAACGTTTAGCGCTTGAAGAAGGAATTTTTGCAGGAATGAGTAGCGGCGGATCAGTGGCTGCTGCGATAAAAATTGCTGAAACTTTAGAATCAGGTGTAATAGTAGCCATTATTTGCGATCGTGGTGACCGTTATTTATCTTCAGATTTATTTGATTAATTCTAAAGATCAATGCAGTACTATGAAAAAAATTTACTCTTAAAATTATTATTTTAAATCAAGACATAATTTTTCAATTGGTTTAATAGAAGTATCATGCATCATGGAGCAAAAAACACAAGCTCTAGACTGGGCCAATTTAAAAAAGTACCAAGAACAAAATTCACTACTTAAACCATCCCCAGCTGGAGAAAAAAGAGTTGTATTTATGGGTGACTCCATTACTGAGTTTTGGAGCAGAATAAATCCGAGTTTTTTTGAATTAAAACCGTACATCAACCGCGGCATTAGTGGCCAAACAACACCTCAAATGCTCAACAGGTTTACAGCTGATGTTTTAGATTTAAAACCGACTGTTGTTGTCATACTGGGTGGTGTAAATGATATTGCTGGAAATACTGGCCCAACTACGATCCAAAGTATTGCTTCAACTATTTTTGAAATGGTAGCCTTGGCTCAAGCCAATAAAATAAAAGTCATTTTATGTTCTGTTTTACCTGCATATGATTTTTCTTGGAGACCCAATCAATTTCCAGCTGAAAAAATTATAGCCTTGAATCTTTTGATAAAAAAGTACGCATTAGAGAACGGTATATATTATCTTGATTATTTTAGCGAAATGAAAGATGAGAAAAATGGACTCAAAAAAGAATATGGCCCAGACGGAGTACATCCCAACTTAGCAGGATATCAAGTAATGGGTCCTCTAGTTGAAGAGGCAATTCAAAAAGTGTTAAAAATTTAATCCATAAAAAAACTCGAGTTGCACACTCGAGTTTTTTGTGAATCTATTTTTAGTTTACAATAGTGTTGCAGTACTTGATATTGTTGCGTTCAGAACTTTAGAAACAGGACAATTTTTTTCGGCTTTTTGAACTAATTCTTGAAAAGTATCTGCAGTTATGTCTGCAATTTTAGCATTAACCGTTAGATGAGATGTAGCAATGACACCATCTACAAAATCAATGTCACATCTAGTTTCAATATTTTCAATTGCAAATCCTTCCTCGCCTATGTAAGCCGATAATTGCATCGTAAAACAACCAGCATGTGCAGCTGCTATTAACTCTTCGGGGTTTGTGCCCACACCTTCTTCAAAACGTGATTTAAAAGAATATTGCGTTTTATCAAGCGTAGTTGTTTGAGTAGTTAGTGTACCATTTCCTTCTTTAAGTGAACCTTCCCAGTGTGCTGTTGCGTATCTTTTCATAATGTTTTTTTTTAGTGTTATCTCAAATTTACAAAACCAAAACAAACGTGCCTGCCAATAAAATATTAATTAACGTAACTTTAGGCATGTATCTAAAGTGCAAAAAAACTTCCTGAAAAATGTCTTGGATAAAATTTGTGAAAGACACCTTAAAATAAATATTATTTGAGTATGTTTGTTTACTAAATATCTTACGATTTATTTAAAATCGATACGGTAATACCCGTTAATCAAAAAACTATGAGCCACTCTTTCTCCGAGAACATTAATGAAAATTTTAAAAATTTTATTTCTTTTTTAAAAAACCCAACAGATCAAAAAGGAGCTGAACTAACTTTTTTAGAACGACTTAAAAACGTACTTGCTTTTATTATACTTGAGATGCCTGTTTTACTACTGATGATAGGCATAATTAGCGGACTAGAGAAGCTTGAATGGATTGATACTGAAAATCATTCGATTCAAGAAATGATGAAAACAATGCCAATTCCATTGTTTTTTATTTTAGCTGTATTTATAATTCCACTTTTTGAAGAATTAATTTTCAGATTGTATTTACGATATCAGTACAATGGTGTTATTCAAATTATCCTAGGATTTGCCTCTTTTGGTGGTACAACAGCGCGACAAAAAACAAACGACAAACTGCAAACCATTTGGACAAAATACTATGCTACAGTTTTCTTTTTCTCGGCCTTGTTGTTTGGTTTCATTCACATTTTCAATTTCGAAA
This sequence comes from Flavobacterium sp. FPG59, assembly GCF_002150205.1. NCBI lineage: Bacteria > Pseudomonadati > Bacteroidota > Flavobacteriia > Flavobacteriales > Flavobacteriaceae > Flavobacterium > Flavobacterium sp. FPG59. The sequence goes on from NZ_MTCA01000079.1 coordinate 11,763, forward strand.
TAACCGTAAATGTATTATTGTTATCACCACTTTTAGTAGCCCCACAAATTATGATGGGACTTATAACCGGTTTCCTGAGAGTAAAGCAAGGTTTTTTATCAGGCTACATGATGCATGCCATTCATAATGCTATTTTTATAGGAATTTCAATCCTTGGGATGGAAAGTATGATGATTAATATTGATGAAAACACACCTAAATACAGCATTAAAATAGAGCAAAACAAGGATGCTTTTTCTGATGCATCTAATAAAAACTATGTAGACAGTTTAGCATACACTAATACAACCATGAAACCTTTGCTAGCATATGTGTTACAAACTAGTGAACAATTAATAGATGTGAACGATTCTCTGGAAACAACAAAAAATTATAATTTTCATTTTAAAAACAAAACCAAAGACACGCTACAAACAAGAAAACTAGCCCTTGAGCAACTTAAAAAACATTTGGGTTTCACCATTATCAAAAAAAATATTGAAAAAGAAAGTTGGAACATGAGTATTGTAAATCCGGCTTTGTTAGCAAAAAGTTTGGCAACAGATCCAAAAATCACAACTTCTACAACAATCTCACCTAAAGAAATTCGTATCGAAAATGGTTCCTTAGCTGCTTTAGCATATGCCATTAGCAATCAAAAAAACATATTATTTAATGATCAAACTCCTAACACAAAAAACAAGTACAACATTACTCTAAATACACAGAGTTTAGATAAGATGATCAAGCAGCTAGAATCGCTATACGGTTTAAAAGTTGCAAAAACTAAGGAGCAAAAAGAAATATACTTAGTTGAATTCAAAGAAAACAAAGAGC
>NZ_MTCA01000151.1:0-7646 GCF_002150205.1 Flavobacterium sp. FPG59
GTTCAATAGTCAGGAATTAATGAAATAAATCATACTTACAACAATATGTATCAAAAAAGTAATAAAATTGGAAGCTATCGTTGGTCTATTTGTGGATTGCTATTTTTTGCAACAACAATCAATTATTTAGACAGACAAGTTTTATCCTTGACTTGGAGTGAATTTATAGCACCAGAATTCCACTGGACTAATAATGATTACGGAAACATAACTGCGTTATTCTCTATTTTTTATGCAGTTTCATTGTTGTTTGCAGGTCGTTTTGTAGACTGGATGGATACCAAAAAAGGTTTTTTGTGGGCTATCGGGATTTGGTCATTTGGTGCTTGCCTGCATGCTTTTTGTGGTATTGCCACATCAGGAATTATCACTGGCAATTGGTTTGTGGGTTTTGAAGGCGCAAAAGAAACTTTAAAAACAGTCAATGACACGGGATTAATCATAAATGTTAGCGTAACCTTATTTATTTTTGCCCGATTTGTTCTAGCAGTGGGAGAGGCCGGTAATTTTCCTGCTGCAATAAAAACTACAGCGGAGTATTTTCCTAAGAAAGATAGAGCTTTTTCAACCAGTATTTTTAATGCTGGTGCAACAGTGGGTGCCTTAGCAGCTCCAATCTCCATTCCTTTTATTGCTAAAGCATTTGGTTGGGAAATGGCTTTTATAATTATTGGTGCACTTGGTTTTGTATGGATGGGTTTTTGGGTTTTTATGTATGATAAACCTGAAAAGCATCCTAATGTTTCACAAGCAGAGTTAGAATACATTCAACAAGATGATATTGCCGATAGTAAACTTGCAGGTTATGTTCCTGAGACTACAACCAAAGTTTCTTTGAGTGATTGTCTTAAATACAAGCAAACTTGGGCATTTGCTTTTGGAAAATTCATGACAGATGGAGTTTGGTGGTTTTTCTTATTTTGGACACCAGCCTATTTAAGTTCTGTTTATAATATGGATTCAACACAATCAGCATTGCCATTGTTTGTGCTTTATATGATTACATTATTATCAATTATTGGTGGTTGGTTGCCTACTTATTTCGTAGAAAAGAAAGGAATGAATCCTTATGAAGGCAGAATGAAAGCCATGCTTATTTTTGCTTTTTTTCCACTCTTAGCACTCATAGCGCAACCACTTGGGCATATTAGTTATTGGCTTCCAGTAATTATTATTGGGATTTCAGGAGCGGCACATCAATCGTGGTCTGCTAATATTTTTACAACCGTGGGAGATATGTTTCCTAAAAAAGCAATTGCCACAATAACAGGAATAGGAGGTCTGGCAGGAGGAATAGGTTCAACATTAATTAATAAAGGTTCTGGTGTTTTATTTGATTATTCAAAAGAAACGAATATGGTTTTTATGGGTTTCAAAGGTATTGAGGCTGGATATTTTATTATTTTTTCAATCTGTGCTGTTTGTTATTTAACGGGCTGGATAGTAATGAAGTCTTTGGTGCCTAAATATAGTCCTATAAACTCTCTGTAGATCATATTTAAAATATTTATAAACTATTTTGCCAAAGTTTTATTTTATCAAGTATCTTTGTGCAATCGATTACATTAAAAAATAGAACATGACAAATTTTTCTTTTAGATATGCAACCAATCCTACTGATTTTAAAAAGTATGGAACCGATGAATTAAGAGAACAGTTTTTAATAGAAAATATATTTGTTCCTGATGAAATTCAGCTTACGTATTCCATGTATGATCGGTATGTTGTTGGTGGAGTTATGCCAGTAAAATCAAGCTTAAAATTAGAAACAATTCCATATTTAAAGTCTGAAAACTTTTTAGATAGGAGAGAATTGGGAATAATCAATGTAGGTGGAGCCGGAGTTGTAACCGTTGATGGAGTTGTCTATGAATTGAATACTAAGGAAGCACTTTATGTAGGTCAAGGTTGTAAAGAGGTTCTTTTTGCAAATGCTGATGGACAACAAGCCTTGTTTTATATCAATTCGGCACCAGCTCATACTTCTTATCCAACAAAAAAAATTGGTAGAGAAGATGCAGAAATCATTCCGTTGGGAGATGAAATTACAGCTAATAAACGCATTCTAAATAAGCTGATAGTGAATAGTATTGTACAAACCTGTCAACTTCAAATGGGGCTAACAGAGTTGTTACCGGGTAATGTTTGGAACACCATGCCCGCTCATACTCATGATCGCAGAATGGAAGCTTATTTTTATTTTGATATTCAAGCTCCGCAAACAGTGTGTCATTTTATGGGAGAGCCACAAAATACAAGGCATCTTTTTATGCAAAATCACCAAGCAGTTTTATCACCAGAGTGGTCTATACATTCAGGTGCGGGTACAAGCAATTACTCTTTTATTTGGGGTATGGCTGGAGAGAATTTAGATTATGGAGATATGGATATTGTAGCACCTAATGAACTAAGATAATAGCTATGAATTTATTTGATTTGAAAGGAAAAAGAGCTTTGATTACCGGTGGAACACACGGATTAGGTTTGGCTATGGCCGAAGGTCTCGCTCAAGCTGGTGCAGCACTTGTCATTACAGGAACTACACCCTCAAAAATGGAAGAAGCTCTTAACTATTATTCACAAAAAGGATATACTGTTTCGGGTTATTTATTTGATGTTACGGATGAGAATGCAGCAGCAGAAAATCTTGAACGCATTACAAAAGAGCAAGGTGATATTCATATTTTAATAAACAATGCGGGTATTATTAAGAGAGAATTAGCTGTTAATATGCCTATTGCTGATTTTAGAAAGGTGATTGATGTAGATCTTGTTGGTCCGTTTATTATGTCTCAACTTGTTGCTAAACAAATGATTGAAAGACAAGAAGGCAAGATAATTAACATTTGTTCTATGATGAGTGAGCTAGGACGCAATAGCGTATCTGCTTATGCTGCTGCAAAAGGTGGACTCAAGATGCTTACTAGAAATTTAGCTACAGAATGGGCAAAGTATAATATTCAAGTTAATGGGATTGGTCCGGGATATTTTGCCACTACACAAACAGAACCTATTCGCGTAGATGGTCATCCGTTTAACGATTTTATAATCAACAGAACGCCAGCTGCACGTTGGGGAAATCCTGAAGATTTAGCAGGAACAGCTGTTTTTTTAGCTTCAAAAGCTAGTGACTTTGTAAACGGTCAAATTGTATATGTAGATGGTGGAATTTTGGCCACTATTGGGAAACCTATAAACGAAAATTAATTCAAAAATTTAAAAAATGAGTGCGCCATTTATACACGATAATTTTTTATTAGAAAATAAATATGCAGAAGAGTTGTATCATGATTTTTCTAAAAATCAGCCTATTATAGATTATCATAATCACCTATCACCACAGTATATTGCTGAAGATAAAATTTTTGAAAATTGTACTCAAGTTTGGATAAATGGAGACCATTACAAGTGGCGTGCCATGAGAACTCTGGGTATTAAGGAACAATTTATTACTGGAAATGCAACGGATAAAGATAAGTTTTTACAATGGGCTAAAACGGTTCCTTACACGATGCGTAATCCATTGTTTCATTGGACACACCTAGAACTTGCCAGATATTTTGATATTCATGAGCTATTAAATGAAAAAACAGCCGATAAAATCTATGAGGAATCATCGGCAAAAATAGTTTCAAAAGAATATAGTACTCAAAACTTGTTAAAAAAAGTAAATGCCAGTTTTGTGTGTACAACTGAGGATCCAATTGACACTCTAGAACACCATCAGTTTTTAACTAAAAACCCATTTGAAACGAAAGTTAGTACCGCTTTTAGACCAGATAAAGCTATTCTTATTTTAAACGATGGGTATAATGCTTACATCAATTCATTAGGTGAAGTTGCAGGTATTTCGATTAATTCGTATGCTGATTTGTGCGTAGCTTTAGAAAAAAGAATTGATTATTTTGATCAAAACGGTTGTAAACTTTGTGATCATGGCTTGGATCAGATTTATTTCGAAAATTTTACTGAGGTTGAAGTAAATCGTATTTTTAGAAAGAAAAGAGAAAACGTGTCTATAACTACTGAGGAGGCTTTTAAATTTCAATCAGCGATTTTATTGTTTTTATCCGAAACGTATCACAAGTATGGCTGGGTACAACAGTTTCATTTAGGAGCATTACGAAATAATAATGAGCGAATGCACCGTATTTTAGGGCCAGACACAGGATGGGATTCTATAGGAGATTATCCGCAAGCGTTAAAACTTTCTCGTTTTTTAAATGCTTTGGATAGCCAAGATAAATTAACAAAAACGATAATTTATAATTTGAATCCTGCTGATAATGAAGTTATGGCTACTATGATTGGTAATTTTAATGATGGTAGCGTAAAAGGAAAAGTGCAATTTGGTTCAGGATGGTGGTTTTTGGATCAAAAGGATGGAATGACAAAACAATTGAACGCACTTTCTAATATGGGGTTAATAAGTTGTTTTATAGGTATGTTGACTGATTCTAGAAGTTTTTTATCATTTCCAAGACATGAATATTTCCGTAGAATTTTGTGCAATTTGTTAGGTGATGAAATTAAAAGGGGAGAGTTACCACCAGATATGGAATGGATTGGTAAAATGGTTTCAGACATTAGCTACCACAATGCAAAAGAGTATTTTAATTTGTAATTCAAAAGCTTATGTCTCAAAATAGTTCCAATCAATTATTTTTCTTGGCAGATGAAATGCAATGGGAAATTGCTAGTACTGGTGTTTTAAGACAGCTAACAGGATTTGATGATCGTGTTATGATGGTGAATGTTAGGTTTAAAGAAGGTGCTATAGGACCTATGCACAAGCACACGCACACACAACTGACGTATGTAGCCGAAGGCAAGTTTGAGGTTACCATAGAATCTGATACCTGTGTTTTAAAAAAAGGGGATTCATTTCAGGTTCCTTCTAATAGTTTGCATGGTGTTTTATGCATAGAAGAAGGTATTTTGATTGATGTTTTTAGTCCTATGAGAGCTGATTTTATTAAATAGTAAAGGAATATTGAATGAGTAAAGTAGTCACTTTTGGCGAAATAATGTTAAGACTTTCAACAGAAAGACATTTGCGTTTTGAACAAGCCAAAACTTTTACTGCATCTTACGGTGGAGGTGAATTTAATGTAGCGGCATCATTAGCAAATTATGGAATTGAAGCTGAATTTGTTACTAGAATTCCTGATAATGAGATAGGAGTTTGTGCAGAGAAAGAAATGAGAAAAATGAACGTAAGTTCTAAAAATATTCTTCGTGGTGGGGAACGTTTGGGTACTTATTTTTTAGAAACTGGAGCAGGAACAAGAGGTAGTAATGTGGTTTATGATAGGGCTCACAGCGCTATGGCTACAATTACGAAAGGGTTAATTAATTGGGAACAGGTTTTTGAGGGTGCAACATGGTTCCACTGGAGTGGTATTACTCCAGCAATTTCTAATAGTGCTGCCGAAGCTTGCTTAGAAGCTGTTCTTGTGGCTCATAAATTGGGATTAACTATTTCATGTGATTTAAATTATAGATCTAAATTGTGGCAATATGGTAAAACTCCTAGTGAAGTTATGCCAGAAATTCTTAAATACAGTAATGTCATTTTAGGTGATATTGATACAGCATATTTTATGTTGGGTTTATCTAAAGTGCAACCTAATTATCAAGACTTAGTTTCGTTACCGTACTTATACGGTAAATTATTTCAGCTATGTCCTAACTTAAAAATTGCAGCTACAACACTCCGCTATTCTGTGAGTGCATCACACCAAAGAATTGGAGGTATATTATATGATGGTAAACATATAAGTAATGCAGCAGTAAAAGAAGTAACGCCTGTGGTGGATAGAGTGGGTAGTGGGGATGCTTTTATGGGTGGTTTAATTTATGGATTATTGAATTTTCCAGTAAGTAATCAACGTGCTTTAGATTTTGCAGTTGCCGCTTGTTGTTTAAAACATACCATTGCGGGAGATTATAACTTGGTTACAATAAAAGAAGTAGAAAACATGCTAGATGGAGACGGATCTGGTTTAGTTTCACGATAAAATGGTAATATATGGCACGATATTCTAGAATTGAAGTAGCAAATGCAATGGCATCAACGGGTTTAGTCCCATTGTTTTTTCATAATGACGTAGAACTTGGAAAAAAAATTATAAAAGCATGTTATGATGGTGGTGCCAGATTGATGGAGTTTACCAGTCGTGGTGATTTTGCTTTTGAAGTTTTTGGAGCATTGAATAAATACGCATTATCAGATCTACCAGGAATGATTCTAGGTGTAGGTTCTGTTACTGATGCTGCTGCAGCATCGCTGTACATGCAACTTGGAGCTAATTTTATTATTACCCCTGTGTTGCGGGAAGATATTGCACTTATTTGCAATCGTAGGAAAGTGCTATGGTCACCGGGTTGCGCGTCCCTTACAGAAATTGCTCGTGCAGAGGAATTAGGATGTGAAATTGTAAAACTTTTCCCTGGAGATGTATATGGTCCTCAATTTGTTAGGGGGATCAAAGGTCCTTGTCCTTGGACTAGTATTATGCCTACAGGTGGTGTAACTACAGATAAAGCAAACTTAAAAAGTTGGTTTGATTCAGGTGTAACTTGTGTAGGTATTGGTTCTCAATTAATATCACAAGTTGTAATAGAAAATCAAGATTTTCTTGGACTTGAAAACACAGTAAGAATTACCCTTGAAAATATAAAACAAATTCGAGACGAAAATAAAAAGTAAATGGAAACTAATTTTTCATTAAAAGGGAAAGTGATTGTAGTCACTGGAGGAACTGGAATTATAGGGTATTCATTTATAAAAAGTATTGTTAGTGCAGATGGTATTGTTGGCATTCTGGGCAGAAATGAAAAAATAGCTCATCAACGAGTTCAAGAAATACAAGATATAGGAGGTAGGGCCATTGCCTTACTTGCAGATGTTACAAATGAAGCCCAATTGCTTTTAGCAAGGGATAAAATGTTAGATGCTTTTGGTAGGATTGATGGTTTAGTAAATGCTGCAGGAGGAAATATTCCAGATGCCGTTGTGCATCCAGACCAGGATATTTTTAGTCTTAACATCAATGCCTTAGAACAAGTGATGCAGTTAAATTTACTAGGAACCATTTTACCTACACAGGTTTTTGGTGCAAGTATTCAACAAGCAGGATCGGGCAGTATAGTTAATATTTCATCTGTAGTATCTCAACTGGCGGTAACTAAAGTTTTAGGGTATAGTTTAGCTAAATCATCAATAGACAGTTACACTAAATGGTTTGCAACAGAACTTGCCAAACGGTATGGAGATGCCATCAGAATGAATTCTATTGCGCCAGGTTTTTTTTTAACAGAACAAAACAAAACCTTGCTTACAAACCCAGATGGAACTCTAACTGATAGAGGAAATCAAGTATTGCAAAGTACTCCTTTCAAACGTTTTGGTCATCCTGATGAACTTGCAGGAGCATTAATATGGTTGTTAAGTGACGCCTCAAAATTTGTCACCGGTTCTAAAATTACAGTAGATGGTGGCTTTACAATTTTTAGTGGAGTATAAATATAGTATTATAGTAAAGGTATAATAAGCGACTTATACCGTGTTTTTTTGATCGTTATTCTTAACTCCTCATAGAGAATAAAAGGATGTAAGCATAAAAGTAAGTCGTTTATAATAC
>NZ_MTCA01000179.1:0-6431 GCF_002150205.1 Flavobacterium sp. FPG59
GTCTAAATGATGTCCTCTTTTTTTTTGAGAACTTAAAATGATAAAATGAAATTAAACTAAGCGAATTTTGTACTTTTGCAAAAAATTATTAAAATTATAATTCATGTTAACAGTAAATAATTTATCAGTTCAGTTTGGCAAACGAATTTTGTTTGACGAAGTAAATACAACCTTTACACACGGAAATATTTATGGCGTTATCGGAGCTAATGGGGCTGGAAAATCTACTTTCTTAAAAATCATCGCTGGTGATATGGATCCTACTTCGGGACACATTCACTTAGAACCTGGCAAGCGTATGTCTGTTTTAAACCAGAATCACAACATGTTTGATGAACATACAGTACTAGAAACAGTAATGATGGGAAACAAAGTTTTGTATGCTGTGAAAAAGGAAATGGACGAACTGTACTTGGATTATAATGATAAAAATGCGGATAGGATAGGGGAGTTGCAAGTCCAGTTTGAAGAAATGAATGGTTGGAATGCCGATTCTGACGCTGCATCAATGCTTTCAAATCTAGGTATAACTGAGGAGAACCATTACACATTAATGGGTGATCTTGAGGGGAAAATTAAAGTACGAGTGTTATTGGCGCAAGCCTTGTTTGGAAATCCTGATTTATTAATTATGGATGAGCCTACCAATGACTTGGATTTTGAAACCATTGCTTGGTTAGAAAATTTCTTAGCAAATTATGAAAATACGGTAATTGTAGTATCGCATGACAGACACTTTTTAGATTCTGTATGTACACACATTTCTGATATAGACTATAATAAAATCAATCATTACTCTGGGAATTACACGTTTTGGTATGAGTCGAGCCAGTTAGCTGCAAAACAACGCGCACAACAAAACAAAAAAGCAGAGGAAAAGAAACAAGAATTAGAAGAATTTATTCGTCGTTTTTCTGCTAACGTTGCCAAGTCGAAACAAGCAACTTCTCGTAAAAAAATGATTAGTAAATTAAATATTTCCGAGATAAAACCTTCTAGCCGAAGATATCCTGCCATTATCTTTGATCAAGAGCGTGAAGCAGGAGATCAAATCTTGAATGTACAAAACTTGAGTGCCTCTATTGACGGAGACATTTTGTTCAAGGGTGTAGATTTAAACATGGCCAAAGGAGATAAGATTGTCTTATTTTCAAAAGATTCACGTGCAACTACTGCTTTTTATGAAATCTTAAACGGAAATCAAAAAGCTGATTCGGGTAGTTTTGATTGGGGAGTTACAACAAACCAAGCGTATTTACCAGTTGAAAATCATTCGTTTTTTGAAAGTGATTATTCACTAGTGGACTGGTTGCGTCAATGGGTAAAAACAGAAGAAGAACGTGATGAGGTAAATATTAGAAGTTTCCTTGGGAAAATGATTTTTTCAGGTGAAGAAGCTTTAAAAACATGTCGTGTTTTGTCTGGTGGTGAAAAAGTACGATGCATGTTGTCTAGAATGATGATGGAACGTGCTAACGTGTTAATGCTTGATGAGCCTACGAATCACTTAGATTTGGAATCAATTACGGCTTTTAATAATTCATTAAAAAACTTTAAAGGATCCGTGATTTTTACCACGCATGATCATGAGTTCTCTCAAACTGTAGCTAATAGAGTAATTGAACTTACTCCTAATGGAGCTATAGACCGTTACATGACATTTGATGACTACTTAGATGATGAAAAAGTACAAGAATTGAGAGTGAAAATGTATTCTAAATAACAAAAAAATCCCGCTAATGCGGGATTTTTTTTGATATAAATTCTAGCTTAAGTTTTTTGCAGTGCTATTATTTTCTTTTGAATATTTTTGTGATTATAAAAAGTAAAATTGCAATAACAGCAATAACTAAAAAAATACCCACACCTACACCGGCTTTAAAAATTCCTTTTACAATGGAACAACTTGATAAAGTGATTAAAAGGAAAGATAATAACGAGATTCTAGTAGCTATTTTTTGCATGATATAAGGTTTTTAATGTTGTTATTGTATTTTGTAAATTTACATTTAAAAGTAAAAATGTTTGTTACATAATTATCGAATAAAATTATAAATTGAAGTCAACCTAATTTTTATAATATCATGCAGTATTTGTTTATATTTAATTTGAAAATGCTAAATATGTATTTGTATATTTGTGTAACCAAAGAATAAATACGCTATGAGCCAAAAAGTATTGCTTACTGCTAAAGAAGTTACTATCATTTTACACCGTTTGGCTTGTCAATTAATAGAAAAACACCTCAATTTTTCAGATACGATTTTGGTAGGAATTCAACCAAGAGGAGTTTTTTTAGCAGAACGATTAAAAGAAATTCTGCAAGACGAATATCAAACTCCTGAAATCCAGTTGGGGTATCTCGATATAACTTTCTTTAGAGATGACTTTAGAAGAACGGATAAACCATTAGAAGCCAATAAAACTAAGATCAACTTTATTGTTGAAAATAAAAAAGTAATATTTATTGATGATGTGTTATTTACCGGTCGTAGTATTAGATCAGCATTGACTGCAATCCAATCCTTTGGTAGGCCATCAGAAATTGAATTACTAGTCTTAATTGACAGACGATTCAGCCGTAATTTACCCATTCAACCTGATTATAGAGGAAGACAGGTAGATGCTATCAATAATGAAAAAGTAAAAGTAAGTTGGAAAGAAAATGATGGTGAAGATGGTGTTTATTTAATCACTAGTGAATCATAGCAATTGCAAATCAGAAAATATAATCGTAAATAGAAATGAAAGAATTAAGCGTAAATCATTTATTAGGTATAAAGTACATCAATAAAAATGATATTGACTTGATATTTGAAACCGCAGATCATTTTAAAGAAGTTATTAATAGACCGATAAAGAAAGTTCCATCGTTACGAGATATTACAATAGCTAATATTTTTTTTGAAAACAGTACACGAACAAAGCTTTCCTTTGAATTAGCTCAAAAACGTTTGAGTGCTGATGTTATTAGTTTTTCGGCTGCACAATCCTCAGTAAAGAAAGGCGAGACGCTAATAGACACCGTGAATAACATCTTATCTATGAAAGTAGATATGGTTGTAATGCGACATTCTAATCCGGGTGCCGCATATTTTTTATCAAAAAATGTCAAAGCAAGTATTGTTAACGCTGGAGATGGAGCTCATGAGCATCCTACACAGGCATTGTTAGATAGTTATTCAATAAGAGAGCGTTTAGGCGAAGTTGCGGGTAAAAAAGTTGTCATAGTTGGTGATGTTTTGCACTCAAGAGTGGCATTGTCTAATATTTATGCTTTGCAAATGCAAGGAGCCGAGGTTAAAGTATGTGGGCCAAAAACGTTAATACCAAGATACATCAATTCATTAGGAGTAGGTGTTGAACCTGATTTAAGAAAAGCATTAGAATGGTGTGATGTGGCTAATATGTTGCGAGTACAAAATGAGCGTATGGATGTTAATTTTTTTCCATCAACACGGGAATATGCTCAGCAATACGGCTTAGATAAAACGCTTTTAGAGTCCTTAAGCAAAGAAATCGTGATTATGCACCCTGGACCTATTAATAGAGGAGTTGAGATTACAAGTGAGGTAGCAGATCATCACCAATCTGTAATTTTGAATCAGGTTGAAAATGGTGTTGCCATTCGAATGGCTGTCATTTATTTATTGGCCTCAAAAATTCAATAACTATATTCAGTACTTTAGATAAATAATGTACCACTAGATTTTTATAAATGTATTTAAATTTAATATCATGAAAGTAGATCAAAAAGGACACACAATAGTAATTCGAGATACACAAGGTGACTTTACATCTTTTTTAATGAAAATTACACACCAATACAAGACATTTGAAAAGCATAACATTATTATTGATTTGTTGATGTATGAAAGTATGTCTATGTCAGACATAAAACTTTTTTTGCCTTTATCAAAGGATCATAAAAAAGCAAAAAAATCATTTGTAATAGTGACCTCTGATTTTGATTATAATGCAGTTCCATCAAAGTTAACTGTTGTTCCATCATTATTAGAGGCGCATGACATTATTGAAATGGAAGAGATTGAAAGAGATTTAGGCTTTTAATCAATTGAATTCGGTTTTTTAAACCTATTGATTGATTCAAGCAAGTATAAATAATCGAATTAAACACACCTTGAAATTAACAATACTTGGTTGCTATGCAGCCACTCCTAGGACTTTTACAAATCCTACATCACAGGTTTTAGATATTAACAACAGGCTCTTCCTAATTGATTGTGGCGAAGGTACACAAGTTCAGCTTCGAAAAAATAAAGTGAAGTTTTCTAGAATCAATCATATTTTTATTTCGCATTTACACGGAGACCACTTTTTTGGTTTAGTAGGTTTGATATCAACATTTTCTTTATTAAATAGGACTACTGATTTGCATATTTATGGTCCCAAAGGGATTAAAGAGATTATAAAATTACAACTGAGATTATCAAACTCCTGGACAAATTATGGATTGTATTTTCATGAATTAGAATCCTTAGAAAGTGAAATAATTTTTGAGGACCATAAAGTTGTTGTTAAAACAATTCCACTTAAGCATAGAGTATATACCAATGGTTTTTTGTTCCAAGAAAAAATAGGAGAGCGAAAATTAAATATTGATGCAGTACAAAACTATGCTATAGATACTTGTTATTACCAAAATATTAAAAACGGTAAAGACATTACCCTTGATAACGGTACTGTAGTTTTAAACAAGGATCTTACCTTTGATCCTGTTCCAGCTCTTAGTTATGCATTTTGTTCTGATACAGTTTATAATGAAGATATACTTCCTATTATAAGTAATGTAGATGTGCTGTACCACGAATCGACTTTCTTACAATCAGAGGAAAATTTAGCTAAAAAAACATTACATTCTACTGCCAAAGAAGCTGCTTTAATTGCCCTGAAAGCTAATGCAAAACAATTAATTCTAGGACATTATTCAACACGCTATGAAAGTATTGAAATGTTCAAACAAGAAGCAGAAACTGTTTTTCCAAATATATTATTGGGTGACGACGGTAAAAGCTTTGAATTTTAAAATGCAAATAATTTAAAAACACTATTTAAACTATACAATAATGAATGATTTAAGTGATTATAGAAAGTCATATGATAAAAGTGAACTTTTAGAAAGTAACATTCCAGAAGATCCTATAAATTTATTTAATAGATGGTTTCATGAAGTTGAAGACTATGGAGGAGATAGTGAGGTAAATACCATGACATTATCAACAATTGGTTTAGATGGTTTTCCAAGAGCAAGAGTTGTTTTATTAAAGAAATTTTCTGAAGAAGGTTTCATTTTTTATACTAATTATAATTCAGAAAAGGGTAGGGCTATTATTGAGAATGATAAAGTTTGTTTATCATTTTTTTGGCATACTATGGAACGTCAGGTAATTATTAAAGGAGTAGCAACTAAAACTTCTGAAATGATTTCAGACAATTATTTTAACTCCAGACCAGATGGTAGTAAACTTGGGGCAATTGCATCTAACCAAAGTGAAGTGGTTGCATCTAGAGCTGAGCTGGAAAGTAACTTAAGTAAGCTTGAAGTTGAGTTTGAGAACATGCCAATTCCAAGACCTGAATATTGGGGAGGCTTCATTGTAAATCCTTCAGAAGTAGAGTTTTGGCAAGGCCGTCCTAATCGTTTACATGACAGAATACGTTATGTTTTTCAAGATGATCAAACTTGGAAAATTGAAAGACTTGCACCGTAAAATATAAATAAACTTACAATTTTGAATTTATGATGTAGTTTATCGATTTTATTTACCTTATAACGGATTTTTATCTATATTTGAATAAGAAATAAAATTAGATTACTAATTATAAAGTTTGTTGCCCCACAATCGACTTTAAGTTTAACCTACTACATTATGACTACAAAATTACTTCGTACATTATTGCTAAGTTTAGTGGTATGTATATTAGCGTCATGTTCATCTAATAGTTCAGATGAAGAAATTAATGAGCCTACTGTACAAAAAGTTTCTAATTTTTCGTATAGTGCTTTTGAAATCGAAACGATGGATTTAATTAATTCTTATCGTGTAAGTAAAGGTCTTAACCCACTTTTGAAAATTAATCATATGTCTTTTAAGTCTGAAGAGCATGACAATTATATGATTGAAAATAATGTTGTTAATCATAATAATTTTGTTGAAAGATCAGATAATATCATAAAAACTTTAGGAGCTAAGACAGTTAGCGAAAATGTAGCTTACAACTATAATACTCCTCAATCTGTTCTTAATGCATGGCTTGCAAGTCCAGGACACAAAGCAGTAATCGAAGGTAATTTTACTCACTTTGGTTTAGCAGTTAGAGAACATCCTACAACTGGTAGAAAATATTTCACAAATTTATTTGCTAGAATTTAAGTTTTTTAAGTTTTTTTTTTGAAGCTATCTCATAAC
>NZ_MTCA01000275.1:0-3498 GCF_002150205.1 Flavobacterium sp. FPG59
ATTCAATACCAAGTGATTAAAAAAAATAGCGAAATTAAGTTCAAAATTTGTTTGGAAACTTAAAAACTGTTGCTATATTTGCACCCGGTTAGCACAACTAGTTATACTTGTTAAGTCTTGGGGAGATACTCAAGCGGCCAACGAGGGCAGACTGTAAATCTGCTGTGAAAACTTCGCAGGTTCGAATCCTGCTCTCCCCACTAAAGCGTTGCATTTGCAACGCTTTTTTTATGTTTTATCTTTACCTATTATTTCCTGCCTAATTTTACAATTCTTAAAAAAACGAATTATCCATAGGTCACATGAATAATTCTGTTGGCTCATTTTAGAGTTAAAAATAACTCTTATAAGAAATGATAACTCACACTAAGTTGTCCCTGCCATCTTGAGTTTAAATTATCAACTAACCAAGGTGTACCTTTTGGATTTTTAAATTGAAAAACGGGTTGTTGATTTTCTATTCGAACAAAATCTAGAAGTGCATAACCCGAGTTATTAATATTAGGAACGTAAACCTGGGTGCCCCAATTTTTTGAAATTAAATTACCTACATTAAAAAAGTCAATGGCAAACTCTACTTTATTTTTAAAAAGTTTTGTTTCATACATGAGTTTTAAATCTACTTGATGATTCCATGGCGTTCTTGCCGCATTCCGATTAGCATATTTACCCCTGTTCTTATTCAAATAATCATTGTTATTGATAAAGTCATTAAGCTGTTGCCATTGCTCAGCTGCAGATACAACAACAGTATTATTCCTATCCACTATATTTTGAAGTCTAATTTCTGATTGATCTCTGGGAATATAAATAATATCGTTTTTGGCTGAACCATCTCTATTAATATCTCCTTCATAAACAAATGTAAATGGACTACCTGATCTACCATTGTACAATAAACCTACTTTAAAACTGCTCGATTTAAAATAAATATCATAAAAATGATAGGAAACAATTTTATGACGTAAATCAAAATTTGAAGCGGTGAGTTCAGGTGAATTGGCTACTAAGGCTTGGTTCCATTCAAAATTTGCCGCATGTGAATTCCTATTAGTGCTTGAAATGTCTTTACTCACTCCATACGTATACCCTAAAAATCCATTGTAATTGCTTTCTGTTTTAGTAAGCCCTATTGTGAAGTTGTATCTATATCCTTGTGAAGTATTAGTCAATAAAAAAACATTTGTAAAATTAGGATTGATTTTAATGCTCTCTGCTGAGGTATTGTAATACGGACGTTGATCAGCTCCCGTAAAATTACTTTTTTGATCCTCTCTCCTATTTATAGATTGAAACAACAACCCATCTAAAGTTTTGGTATAAGTTGCTTCAAAGTTTAAGGCAAAATTATTTTTTAAAGCTACATCAAGCGCAAGATTACTTTTCCAATCACGCGGTAAATTGAAATTAGTATCTACTAAATTTACTTCGGTCAATTTTCTATTTTGTAAAGATTCTAACTGACTTAAATCTTCGTTGATATCCAAACTTGTTGTAGGGCGGTAATCTATATTAAAATATTTTGTTCCGGAAATATAATATTCATAAGCATACCACACAAAAGGCATTCTACCTGTAAATAGACCTGTTCCTCCCTTCAAAGTATATCTCCCATCGGTATCAATTGCATAATTAAAGCCAAAACGTGGATTAATAATTGGCGCACTATTTATTTTATTTTGATACCCTGCAAACTCAGGTGTTCGTTGTATTTCATCAGAAACAGGAAAAGCGGTGGGCGTTTTTTGCCAATCTAAACGAATTCCAGCTAAAATTGTAAACTTTTTTGAGAGTCTAATTTCATCTTGTAAATAAACACTACCTAATACGACTCCATAATCTGCTGATGGGGTCTTTTTATTAAACTCAAAATCGTTATTCTCAATATTGTACACTCCCCTTACGCGGTTGGGTTGATCAGCCAAGAAACTAGCTACAGAGTTGTATTGCCATCTACCATTGAAAGCCGTTAAAAAGCGATATTCAATACTATTAATTTCTGATGAAACTCCAGCGGTAAATTTATGATTTTTGTGATAATATATAAGATTATTTGTAAACTGAATAGTATTTAAACTTAAACCGTAAATAGAAGCTTCTCTATACGTTCCTGCAAAAACAGTATTTGAGGTATTGTCAATAATTTCTAAATGAGGAAAAACACGACCTTCATAAGTGCGATCATCATTTACCGTTGATAAAGAAACTGTCATTTTATTTGAAAGCCGATTTGTGAATTTACTTTTTAGCTCTGCTACAATACTATTTGTAGTAGAATTGTGCCTGTATCCTTGATTTGTAAAATTAAAAACAGTGGGAGTCCATTCTAGATTATCAGCATAGCCTTTAACAAAATTATTTCTCAACGTTAATTTATGATCATCACTAATGTTGTAATCTAATCTTAAAAAAAGTTTGGTATTCTTGCGCTCTATTTGGGCATTGAGTGCAGTTCCTGGATCATAATTATATTTTGTTTTAAGTCTATCAGCTATAAGGGCAACCGTTTCAGCAGAAATATTGGAAGTTATACTTCCAGGAGCATTAAATACCGTTTCATTCCTATCGGCCAATTCTGCATTAAAAAAATAAAACAATTTGTTTTTAACTAGGCTTCCGCCAAGACTAAAACCGTAGGTATAGTCATTAAAAGCTGCTTTTTGTTGCTTAATACCATCAGCGTAAGTACCTACTAAATTTCTATTTTTCACAAAGGTGTAGGCAAGACCAGTTGTTTTATTCGTTCCACTTTTAGTAACTGCATTGATGCTTGCACCTGTAAAATTCCCAAAAGTTACATCAAATGGGGCAGTTTTAACAGAGAGAGCACTTATGGCTCCAAAGCCTATTGGTTGTGTTCCTGCTAGTCCTCCAGGCGTTCCGGAAGCTGTTGATCCTGCTGCACCACTGGCTGGTTCTTGAAATCCCAAAACATCATTTGTGGCACTCCCATCAATAGATAAATTATTAAACCGATAGTTAGCCCCTCCAAATGAATTTAGGTTAGCCTCTGGTAGTAATCTTGTAGCATCTTGAATACTTCTATTTGCTGTAGGAAGGCTTGTGATTACATCAATTTTTAAACGCTTCTCATTTCCTTTTTTAGAATCAGCATTGTTTACCACTACGACTGATTGCAATACTTCTGCTTTTGCAAAAAGTATAAAATCAAGTTTGGTAGTTTTACCTAGTTGTACTTGAATAGCATCAGAAAGTAAGGTATTAAACCCTTCTGCTACAATTTTAATTTCGTAATCATACGCTGGCTGTAACTGATTGAATTCATAATACCCATCTGCTTGTGATTGCGTTGCATATTTTATTCCTGTTGATTTTTGAAGAATAGAAATAGTGGCAAATGGAACGGTATTATTTTGCTCATCGGTTATAGTTCCTTTTACTATTCCGGTAGTTTCTTGAGCAAAAAGTAATCCTGTACAAAACAGAATTAAAAATGTTATAGTATACTTCATTTTAAAAATATAGATTTTATAAAAC
>NZ_MTCA01000412.1:0-880 GCF_002150205.1 Flavobacterium sp. FPG59
TTTCTATATTTTTAGTGAAAATTATATAAATATGGTCAAACTCTCCGCAAACTAATTCTAATTCATTTAATTTTCTTGCGATTCGTTGACCAATTGAATTTGTATCTTCTGTAGTTTTATAAACATTGCCAATAATTCCATTAAAATCTCCGACAAAATCCTTCGGTTTTTCTTCGTAATAGCGAATGTCTTTTATTATTCTGTCGGTTAATTTCATACGATTTTTCGGATAATAGCCACTAACGTTCTCGCGCTACACGCGGTTTGGGACTAAATTAGCGCTATTTTTCGGATTAGTCAAAAACTGCCAAATACAAAACCAATTTCCCATTAAGCCAATTACCCAAATCGCTTGTAGCGTGTGTTAGCGGTAGTGCCTTTACTCTACGATATTTTTATAATTCTGTTCTTCTAATTTTCCAAATCTATAATAAGTTCTTAGTTCTTCAGAAAACATTCCTATATTTTCTGTTTTGGTTTGTAGAAAAAAATATTTTTTATACTCTCCATCTTTTTTATAAATCTCGATATAATTCTTAACACCATTTGATTTTTTACGTTCCCAAGCTCTTGTATTACTGTTAAATTTTCCACGAAAATAATCACTTAGGATGCCTATTTTTTCTATTTCGTGAATTGTGTAAACATCAAGATTACAAGTGATTTTTTCTGAATCTATAATTAAATTGCCACTATATTCTCCATTTGAGGTTTCGCATATTAAAAAGTTACTTATCATAAAATAAACAGAATATATAAAAGTAATTATCACAAATACAAATCCAAGTAATTCGAGATTCTCTTCATATGAGGTAAATCCTGATTTCGTTGTATAGATTAAAAAAGTAATTGACCATAAAAGCATTAAACTAAATAAACG
>NZ_MTCA01000052.1:0-18494 GCF_002150205.1 Flavobacterium sp. FPG59
TTATCAACCTTAAATGAATTGTTTGGAGTATATATTCTGAGTTTCTTTTCCATTAGGATTTGTAAAATTCCAAGTAGGCTTTTAAATTATGAATAGTTGAATTTTTATTGTTTTTCGAGGTATTACCGCTAACGTTCCGGCGCTTGGCGAGGTTGCGAGCTTCGGAACCGATTATTTTCTATCAAAGATAAAATTTCTTGCGAAAAATAAACGTGAATTTACTACAAAATTCGCAATCTTGCCAAACGCCTGTTACCAGCAGTATTTACTTTTTAAGATCAAAATACATTTTTGCAGGAATTTCAATTATTTCCCCTTTATAACGCATTTTTACCAAAAGTTCTAAATTTTTGTCGTTCAATGACTTAGGTGTGAAGCTATAATTAAATCTTGTTTTCGTGTCTTTTCCAATCTTTATTTTTTCCTTTCCTTCAACTTTATATATTTCGTATTCAGGCAACTTTTTATTGAATGTTTGGAAAAGCATAACAACGTTATTTTTTTGCCCAACTTTTAAAACTGTTTCATCTGCAATGCCAATTAATATTTGCGAGTGTAAAAATTCTTCTTCGAAGTTAGATAGAGAATCTTTTAAGGTTAAAACTTGGCTTTTCAATTCTTTATTTTCTATTTCCAGTTTGTTTAATTCCTTATCATTTGATTTTTCACAACTCAACGTTAGTAAAAATATAATTGTAATTAAAATATAGTTTCTCATATTCAGTTTAAATAATAATATTTTAAAGATTCTTCATTCTTCTTTAATTCTGCGATAATATTGCTGGTAACGTTTCCTTGCTAGAGCTTGTGGCGGCTTATGGAAAGCTTTTTTTCCATAACCGCCCAAGCGAAGTTATGAAAAGTAAACGAACAATTTACCGAAAAACTAGCCATAAGTTTTAGCAAGTGTTGGCGGCTGGATATCTAGCTATTAAAAATTTCCATTTCCTCGATTACTTTCCACGAATCATAAAACTTGGGTTCATTTTCTATTAACTCATATGGATAATAGAAAGTATAAGCAAAGCTTTCTATTTTGTGTTCAACATAAACAGCAATTGCATCTGTATTTTTCTCTTTTAATTTTACATCATAAAATATGGCAAATGCAATAAAATCATTTTGTTTTAGACGCAATTC
The DNA here is from genome assembly GCF_002150205.1 of Flavobacterium sp. FPG59. NCBI lineage: Bacteria > Pseudomonadati > Bacteroidota > Flavobacteriia > Flavobacteriales > Flavobacteriaceae > Flavobacterium > Flavobacterium sp. FPG59. The sequence continues at coordinate 1,141 of NZ_MTCA01000052.1, forward strand.
ACTTTTAATTCTTTCAATTACTGATGTCGATTTCGGAAATTTATTTCCATCTTTATCATTTGTCAAAAACTGATCTACAGTTTTGTCATTTTTTACTACTGAAGCTAAAGGATAAAACTCTCCATAATCTTTGAGTAAATTTTCCACAAAGGGGAAAGTAATATTTAGGATATTTTGGATATCGTTCATTAGTTCAATTTTGCAGTTTCTTTCTTTTATCTTGCCGCCAACTTGTATATATGCGAAGCAAACCTTCGTGTGTACACCCAAATTTGGGTAGATTGGCGAAGGTTTGTTTCGCTTTTTGTTTTTTCAAATATAGTAAATTTCTCTTATAAATCATCAAACGGACTTTTAATTTGTTGCAAACTTTTCGTACTTACGTGCGTGTAAATTTCGGTAGTTTTACTGCTGCTATGCCCTAGTAATTCTTGAATGTAGCGTAAATCGGTACCACTTTCTAGTAAGTGTGTAGCAAAACTATGTCGCAACCAGTGCAAAGTGGCGGGCTTTGTTATTCCTGCTTTTTTAAGTGCCTGTTTCAATATCAGTTGTAAACTTCTGGCATCATAGGGTTGACCTTTGATTTGTCCTTCAAATAAGTACTTCATGGGTTTGTGCATGATATAATATTCCCGAAGCATTTCTAAAATTTTGGGCGACAATGGGGCAATGCGATCTTTTTGACCTTTAGCTTTTTTAAGTAAAACCAAGTTTCTTTTGGAATCGATATGAACGGGTTGCAGTGCTAATAATTCACCACAGCGCAAGCCACAACTATAAATCAAGGAAAGCATTGTTTTGTGTTTGAGGTTGCTGTGGGCATTCAAAATTAGTTTTACTTCTTCTTTGCTTAATACATTGGGTAATACTTTGGCGCGTTTTGGTCTATGTATTTTGTCAATGTCAATTTTAGTGTCCATTACTATTTTAAAAAAGAGTTTGATGGCGTTTACAATTTGGTTTTGATAGGATTCAGACAGGTTTTTATGTAGGATGTAATTGTTATTGAATAGGATTACATCATTATTGTCAATGTCGGGGATGTTTTTTTCTGGAAAAAAGAGCAAAAATGTTTTTAGGGCCTCAGAGTAGGTGGTTATGGTGTTTTGGCTATACCTTTTGGATTGCAGCCATTGTTTGAATTTTTCTAAATAATGAATTGCTTCTAGAGAAATTTGCTGTGTGGGGTCTGCTTGAATTTGAAACTGGATTCGGTTTTCAATAGTATCGGGTATGTGCCACAGTTTTTTTTGTTGGCTCCATCTAGCGCCGCTTATTTGCTTGACTTGTTGAATAAGATCTGGGTTTTTTTCAAAATAGAGAGCAATTCTATTTTCGTCTTTATGTTTTAAGGGTGCTGCTTTCCAGTTCATTGTGTCTCTTTTTTGGGGTTTAAAGATACAATTTTTTTAAGATTTTTACTCCATCTTGTAGAATTAAGGAGCGTCTTTTTTTTGTGTAAGGGATGATCCCGAGACTTCGGGAGGTATCCTTGTAGTGTAACGGAAAGATAAAGCCGAAAGCCCGACCCGAAGTTTTTACGTAGGGGTACACCCAAAAGGAATTGAATGCTATTTTGTGGGAATGTAGTGTAGGAAGGTGTTTTTTGATTTGGATTTTGTTTTTTTACCAGTACCAAAAAAAATCCCACCGAAGTGGGACTCTTAAAATGTGGATTGATTTATAGGATGTCGGTTTCTGAAACGGCATGAATTAATTTCTTATTTACAAATTCATCCATCCCCAATGCAGAGAGTTCTCTACCATAACCCGATCTTTTTGTTCCGCCAAAGGGTAAACTTTCGTTTGATTTTGTGGGTTGATTGATGAAAACCATTCCAGAATCGATTTGTTTGGCCATATTTTTTGCTCTTTCTATGTCTTTTGAAAAAATGGAACTCCCTAAACCAAATCGAGTAGCATTGGCCAATTCAATGGCTTCTTCATCATTTTTTACGCGGTAAAAACTGGCTACGGGACCAAATAATTCTTCTTGATACGCGAGCATATCTGGTTTTAAATGGGTTAAAATGGTAGGTTGCATGAAAGCGCCTTTTAAATTTGCTTGCTTTCCTCCAGTAACAACCGTTGCGCCTTGTTTTATGGTGGTGTTTACTTGGTCTAATAAGGTGTCTAGGGCATCTTGACTGGATAATGGACCCAGTTGTGTTTCTTTGTCCATGGGATCGCCCAGTTTTAAGGCTTCCATTTTTTTAGTAAATTTTTCTAAAAACGCATCGGCTACTTGCTCTAAAACAATAAATCTTTTTGAAGCCACGCAACTTTGTCCATTATTGATCATTCGGCCTTTAATTGCTAAGTCGGTTGCTCGGTCAATATCGGCATCTTCCAAAACAATAAACGGATCATTTCCTCCTAATTCTAGTACTGATTTTTTAATGTTTTTTCCAGCAAATTGGGCAAGTGATGCGCCTGCTTTTTCACTTCCGGTTAAACAAGCACCTTGAATTTTTGGGTTTTCAATTAGTTTCTCAATCTTTTTTGAAGATAAAAACAAATTGGTGTATAAACCTTTTGGAGCTTGTATTTCGGTAAAAATATCTTGAAATGCTTGGGCACATTGCGGTACGTTTGAGGAATGTTTGAGCACAATGGTATTCCCAATCATTAAGTTAGGAGCAACCACGCGGGCAACTTGATAGAATGGAAAATTCCAAGGCTCAACGGCAAGAATAACACCAATAGGCGCTTTGGTCAAAACGGCTTCGCCTATAGCGGTAGTTATTTTTTGATCGGCTAAAAATTCAGCTCCATTTTTGGCATAATATTCAAAAATATTGGCGCAATATTCAATTTCATATTCTGATTGTCCGATTAATTTCCCCATTTCGGTGGTGATCATTTCAGACAATTCTTTCTTTTTGGAGCGAAAGGTGGCAGCAATTTTATGTAGTAATGCTGCACGCTCTTCGTGGCTTGTTTTTTTCCAGTCTAAGTAAGCGTCATGTGCATCGTCAATTGCTTGTTCTAGCTTAGAATCTGTAATTTCGTCAAACGTTTTTAGCGTTTCTAAAGTATATGGATTAACGGATTTGATAGCCATAGTTATGTTTTTAAGGGATTATTTGGTGTCGCTTTCGCTGTAAAAATTATTTTCTTCGTCTTCACTGCCCACTTGTTCTTGAGCGTCATCCAGTTCTGAACCGGGAATGTCTAAATCACTTCCAATTCCTTGTGTTGGCAGCGCATTTTCGTCCCAAAGTTCTGGTTTATTTTCTAATTTCTTATTATTCGGAATCGCTTCTATATCCATTTCTTTGTCTTGGTCCAATTGAACAAAAATATCTTCGGTGGCTGGATACTCTAATTTTTCCAGGTTTTTCTCAATAGTACTTTTAGAACTTTCGGCAGCAACCTTAGTGGTATCCTTTTTCATGATTTCTATGTTTTATTTTTTTGTAATTCGGCTAATAATCCAAACGATCACTGCTATTACGGCAATGACTATAAATATGCCAACTCCCATTCCTGCTTTAAAAATGCCTTCTACTACCGAGCAACTTGTAAAAAAGAATGAAATTAGAACTAAGGGAATGATTTTTTTGAGTACCGTTTGCATGATTTTAGGGTGTTTAAATACTACTCCAAAGATCAGTATTTTTTACTTTAAGAGTGTTACAGCATTTCTAAATTAAGTTATAATATTCTTGTCATAAGTGCTATTATTCATTCAAAACAATAAATCAGTATTAAAAAAGCAGAATTAGTTATTCCCAAATTGTAATTCTGTTATCTTTGCCAACAGTAAAAAAGTTATATGAAGTTTGATTTATTAAAAAATGATCCGCTATCTAAGGCCAGAGCGGGAACAATTACAACAGATCACGGTGTGATTGAAACGCCAATTTTTATGCCTGTAGGTACTGTGGCCTCTGTAAAAGGAGTTCACCAAAGGGAATTAAAAAACGATATTAATCCAGATATTATTCTGGGAAATACCTATCACTTATACTTGCGTCCGCAAACTGAAATTCTTGAAAAGGCAGGGGGTTTGCATAAGTTTATGAACTGGGATCGCAATATTTTGACTGATTCTGGCGGGTATCAAGTATATTCTTTGAGTGCCAATAGAAAAATTAAGGAAGAGGGCGTTAAGTTTAAATCCCACATTGATGGTTCTTACCATTTTTTTACGCCTGAGAATGTTATGGAAATTCAGCGAACCATAGGTGCTGATATCATCATGGCATTTGATGAGTGTACGCCTTATCCTTGTGATTACAATTATGCCAAGCGCTCTATGAAAATGACGCACCGCTGGCTAGACCGTTGTATCAATCACCTAGACACACTTCCGTTTAAGTACGGGTATGAGCAAACTTTTTTTCCAATTGTTCAAGGAAGTACGTATAAAGATTTAAGAAGACAATCTGCAGAATATATTGCCAATTCTAACCAACAAGGTAATGCCATAGGCGGTTTATCTGTAGGGGAACCAGCTGAGGAAATGTATGCCATGACCGAAGTAGTGTGTGAAATATTACCTGAGGATAAACCAAGATATTTAATGGGTGTGGGAACGCCTATAAACATTCTTGAGAATATTGCTTTGGGTATTGATATGTTTGATTGTGTGATGCCTACACGTAATGCCCGTAACGGAATGTTGTTTACAGCAAATGGAACCATAAACATTAAGAACAAGAAGTGGGAAGCTGATTTTTCTCCTATTGATGAAATGGGAATCACCTTTGTAGATACAGAATATACAAAAGCCTATTTGCGTCACCTTTTTGCTGCCAATGAATATTTAGGAAAACAAATTGCTACCATTCACAATCTTGGATTTTACATGTGGTTAGTACGCGAGGCTAGAAAACACATCTTAGCAGGAGACTTTAAGCCTTGGAAAGAGATGATGGTTAAAAACATGAGCCAACGTTTGTAAAAAAATGTTTCAGGTTTCAAGTGTAACGTTCTGGCGTTTGCTTTAAACCTGAAACTTTAAACTTGAAACAAAAACATGCTTACAATAATAGACAAATACATTCTTAAAAGATATTTAGCCACATTTGCGGTTATGCTGTTGTTGTTTATTCCAATAGGGATTGTGGTGGATGTATCTGAGAAGATTAATAAACTGCTTGAAAATAAAGTTCCAATTGTTGAAATAGCGCTTTATTATTACAATTTTACGGTTTATTTTGCCAATTCTCTTTTTCCTATATTTTTGTTTTTATCGGTGATTTGGTTTACCTCAAAACTGGCCAATGATACTGAGATTATTGCTATACTGAGTTCGGGTATTTCCTTTACCCGTTTTTTGAGGCCTTATATTATGGGTGCTTCTATAGTATCTGTATTTGTATTGTTGATGGGTTTTTTTGTGGTACCATCTGCTAGTGAAGGTTTTAATAATTTTAGGTATATGTACTTAAAAGGAGGCGGTAAAGAAGCCATGAGAGGTGATAATACCGATGTGTACAGGCAAATAAATGACACCGATTTTATTTATGTAAACAGCTTTAATACCGAGACTAAGACGGCTTTTAGTTTTTCACTAGAGCGTTTTAAAAATGATAAACTGGTACATAAAATTACAGCCAGTAGAATTACTTGGAACCCAAAAGACAGTACCTACACTTTGTTTGACTATGCAAAAAGAACAGTAGGCCCACTAAATGATGTTATTGTAAAACTCCCAGAAAAGAAAGCCGTTTTCGATTTTGACTTAGAGGATTTAACACCAGTAGTGTATATAGCAGAGACCTTAAGTTTAGGTAAACTGAATGCTTTTATAGACAAAGAACGCGAGCGGGGTTCTTCAAACATAAATGTATATCTCGTAGTATTGTATAAAAAATATAGTGTACCTATTTCAGCATTTATTTTAACTATTATTGCAGTCGCTGTTTCATCTATGAAACGTAGAGGCGGAATGGGAACCAATCTAGCCATAGGAATTGCTCTTGCTTTTTCATTTGTATTTTTTGATAAAATCTTTGGTGTACTGGCAGAAAAGTCCAGTATTCCGCCATTACTAGCCGTATGGCTGCCCAATATTGTTTTTGGAATTTTAGCCATTTATTTACTACGCAATGCAAAACGATAATTTAAAAAGTTATTTAAACCTCCATTTAATTGTTTTTATATGGGGTTTCACCGCCATTTTGGGAGCTTTAATTACTATATCTGCTGATGCCTTAGTGTGGTTTAGGATGTTCTTTGCAGGGATTTTTATAGCCGCTTTTTTAGTGTTTTCAAAAAAATCTTTTAAAGTTCCAGTAAAATCTTTATTGAAATTAATGTTTGTAGGATTGTTAATCGCCTTGCATTGGATCTTTTTCTTTAAAGCCATTCATGTCTCAAATGTATCCATAACATTATCGGTATTTTCATTAGGTGCTTTTTTTGCATCCATATTGGAGCCCTTGTTTTATGGCAGAAAAGTCTTGTGGTACGAAGTTTTTTTTGGACTCATCATCATTGCTGGATTAGCCTTAATTATGCAAGTAGAAATCAACTATCTTGATGGGATGTTGTATGCACTTGTTTCTATATTGTTAGGTGTTTTATTTACCTTGATGAACGGTAAATTAATCGCTAATCATGATCCTTCGGTTATTTCTTTTTATGAGTTTGTAGCGGGGGTTGTATTTATATCGGCCTACTTTTTTATACAAGGAAAGTTTACAGCCGCTTTTTTTGAAATGACAGTAAACAACTGGATTCTAATATTAATACTTGCCTCAGTGTGTACCGCTTATGCTTTTACCGCCTCGGTTAAAGTAATGCAAAAACTTACGCCTTACACCGTGATGCTTACCACAAATTTAGAGCCTGTGTACGGGATAATCTTGGCTTATTTTATTTTGGGTGGCAAAGAAAAAATGAGTTTTGAGTTTTACATTGGTGCCATAATAATTGTCATTACTGTGATTCTTAACGGAGTGATCAAACACTACCAGAAATCCAAAACAGCATAGCTTTTGGTACGCTTTAGGAATCAAAATTTTTCACATAAATAGTAAATTAACCTTTTTGAACGATTTAAAATTTTATATTTGCTGTTCGAAATAAAAACAAAAACGCAAAAATCCTATGGAATATTTAGATTTTGAGCTTCCAATAAAAGAACTTGAAGAGCAATTAGACAAATGTCTTATTATTGGTGAAGAATCAGATGTTGATGTAACGAATACTTGCAAACAAATAAGCAAGAAACTAGAAGAAACTAAAAAGAATATTTATAAAAACTTAACGGCTTGGCAACGTGTTCAGCTTTCTAGACACCCAAATAGGCCTTATGTTCTAGAGCATATTACGAATCTTACCAAAGGGACTTTTTTAGAACTTTTTGGAGATAGAGGATTTAAGGACGACAAAGCCATGATAGGTGGTTTGGGTCAAATTAATGGACAATCGTTCATGTTTGTTGGTCAACAAAAAGGGATCAATACTAAAATGCGTCAGTTTCGTAATTTCGGGATGGCAAATCCAGAAGGATATAGAAAAGCATTGCGCTTGATGAAAATGGCCGAGAAATTTGGTATCCCAGTGGTAACACTTATTGATACTCCGGGAGCTTATCCAGGACTTGAGGCTGAAGAGCGCGGACAAGGAGAAGCTATTGCGAGAAACATTTTTGAGATGATTAACTTGAAAGTGCCAATTATTACTATTATTGTAGGTGAAGGTGCTTCAGGTGGCGCATTAGGAATAGGAGTAGGGGATAAGGTATACATGATGGAAAATACATGGTACTCTGTTATTTCCCCTGAATCGTGTTCGTCTATTTTATGGAAAAGTTGGGAGTACAAAGAACAAGCTGCCGATGCTTTGAAACTGACTTCAGCTGATATGAAAAGGCAAAAACTAGTTGATGATATCATACCAGAACCGTTAGGTGGAGCGCATTATGATAAAGAAACTACCTTTAAAACAGTAGAGCAGTATATCTTAAAAGGCTTTAACGAACTGAAAGACTTATCAACAGCTGATCTTATAGCTCAGAGAATGGAGAAATACAGTAAAATGGGAGAGTTTAAAGAATAAAATCTTACAAATTTATAGTTCATCCGTCTCGTACTAAAACCTAGGTCGAGACGGATTTTTTTTGGGTTATGAACAAAAAATAGTTGGTTATCAACATTTATTTGTAACAACTCATCACAGATTTTTTTTAAATTTATGTTACTTTCGCCTTATGGAAAATTTCAGAAATATTAATCCTGTAAAGGTTGATAAAAGCACAATAATAAGCCTAGAAAAAGGAAAATTGCAGCCTCAAGTACTGGAACTAGAGGAAGCAGTTCTAGGCGCAATGATGATCGATAAAAAAGGGGTTGATGATGTAATTGATATTTTACAACCTGATGCTTTTTACAAAGAAGCGCACAAACATATTTTTGAAGCCATCGTTCAATTGTTTACTGAGACACAACCTATAGATTTATTGACGGTATCGGCTCAGCTGAAGAAAAACGCAAAACTAGAGTTGGCAGGTGGCGATTTTTATTTAATCCAGCTTACGCAAAAGATATCCTCATCAGCACATATAGAATTTCACTCTAGAATTATACTTCAAAAATTCATTCAGCGAAGTTTAATTCGGATTTCAACTGAAATTATTGAAGATTCTTATGATGAAACTACAGATGTTTTTGATTTATTAGACAGAGCCGAATCTAAGCTTTATGAAGTTACTCAAGGTAATATAAAACGAAGTTCAGAAACAGCACAAAGTCTTGTACTGCAAGCCAAAAAACGTATTGAAGAAATTGCAGGTCAAGAGGGATTAAGTGGTGTAGCCACTGGTTTTGATAAGTTGGACAAAATTACATCAGGATGGCAACCAAGTGATTTAATTATTATTGCTGCAAGACCCGCCATGGGAAAAACAGCATTTGTATTATCTATGGCTAGGAATATGGCTATTGATTTTAAAATGCCAGTTGCCTTATTTTCTCTAGAGATGGCATCGGTGCAATTAATTACACGTTTAATTTCATCCGAGACTGGATTATCATCTGAAAAACTTCGTACAGGTAAATTAGAAAAACACGAGTGGGAGCAATTAAGTACCAAAGTTAAAAATTTAGAAAAAGCACCTCTTTTTATAGATGACACCCCATCCTTATCTATTTTTGATTTACGTGCCAAGGCAAGACGTTTGGTATCACAACACGGTATCCGTATTATAATTGTAGATTATTTGCAGTTAATGACTGCAGGAGGTAGTGGTAAAGGAGGCGGAAATAGAGAGCAAGAAATATCTACAATTTCCCGAAATTTAAAAGCATTGGCTAAGGAGTTGAATGTGCCCGTTATTGCACTTTCTCAACTATCGCGTGCGGTAGAAACGCGTGGTTCAAGTAAACGTCCGTTACTGTCTGATTTACGTGAATCTGGAGCTATTGAGCAGGATGCTGATATCGTATCTTTCTTGTACCGTCCGGAGTATTATAAAATAGACGAATGGGATGATGACGAAGCTTCGCCAACCACAGGTCAAGCCGAAATCATGATTGCAAAACACCGTAATGGTAGTATAGAAAACGTAAGACTAAAGTTTATAGGACACTTAGGTAAATTTGACAACCTTGAGGATTATAGTGGCGGCTATGATGATTTGCCTTCTAGTATGAACCAAGACGACAATCCTTTTATCACAAAAAATTTGCCATCAGCTAATGAAGCTTTTGGAAGTAATTTTAATGATGATGAAGATGATAGTGATGTACCCTTTTAATAGTGAACTGAAATAACATAGAAATGCCCTCAAAAAATAATTTTTGAGGGCATTTTTTTTGGTAAAATTATCATTGTATTATTAATGAAATTATAATGTTCTTTTTTGAAAAAAATTAAATATCTTAGCAATGCTTATTTAGTAAACTAAGTACTATAAACTAACTAAAATAAAAAGACAATTATGGACAACGAAATTTTTGGAGAATCAATTGAAGTTTCATTACAAACTGCTGAAAAGTGGACCAAAGCTTATAGAGGTAAGCAAGAGTTAGAAGGAAATAAAAAGAAAGTAGATGCTTTTTTAATTCCAAGAGAAAGTCTTGAGGCGGTACTAGCTCTTAAAACAGATGCTGTGCGTGCCTACCTTGGGATTAATGATAAAAAAGAAGAAACACTCATCTTTGTAGGAGCAAATAAAGACGAAAAGGGTATTTACAGAGATGTTTTTGGAACTTCGCAAACTGATGGCGAGGGTGATTCAGATGAAGGTGATATTGTGTATGATGCTTCTAGACCTTGTCCTCCATACGGTGATCCAAACAGCCCACTTCAAAATTGATATTAATAAATTTGATATTTGTTTATTTAGGATATTTTATATTACTAATAAACTTTTTTTTATACTGGGGAGGTTTTTCTAAACATGGGAAAACCTTTCAGTATCTTGTTTATTATCTTACAATTTTAGTGATTGTACAAGTAAGTATGGAAATTTTAGTACTTCAAAGTATAGACAACTTATATCTAGTTCATGGTTATTTTATCGGACAGTTTTTGTGTTTGGGTTTTTTTTACAAATCATTAATGAAGACAATTGCACAAGACAGTATAATAAAGAACACTATGATTGTAGGTTCTTTGTTGTTATTGCTGGATTATTGCTTCTATCCTGAGCAATTTTTTAAGTTTAATTTATTTGAAATTACTCTTACGTCATTACTTGTAGTTTTGTATGCCGTAATGCATTTGTACAATATGTTATTAGAGAATAAGCAGTATTATTATTTAACTATTGGAATAATTTTATATTTATTGTCAAGTACCGTTCTGTTTTTTGTAGGGAACTTAACAATAGGTTTGAGTGATGCTGTTAAGTTTTTGACGTGGACGTTAAATTCTTTTTTAGTAATTCTTTTTCAATTGCTTATTTTCGTTGAATGGAAAAAAAGTTTTTCTGAAAAAGCATTAAAAAGTAACCATGAAAGAAAGTCAAATGTATGAAAAAGAGATTGTTGCAATAATACTGTATACTTCTCTATTTTTTATACTACTAGCTGTAGGCTTAATTGTTTTTTTTTATTTTTCACGTAAACGAATAATCAAAAAAGAATTAGAAAAAAAAGATTTAGAAATTCAATTTAAACAAGATCAAATTCAAGCCGTAATTTTAACGCAAGAAGAAGAACGAAAAAGAATTGCTCAGGATTTGCATGATGACATAAGTTCAAAATTGAATGTGGTGGCCTTAAACAGTCATTTGTTAAACAGTCCTAATTTGACTGAGAAGGAAGTTCAGGAAATAACGCAAAATATAATTGATTTAACAGGCAAGGCATTGGACAGTTCCAGAAAAATTGCACACGCGTTGCTACCGCCTGTTTTAGAAAAATTTGGTTTACATGCAGGAGTCGAAGAACTGTGTTTAGAGTATAGCAATTCAAAGGCTGTAATGGTAAATTATAGCTGTAGAACTGAGTTCAACATAGCAGAAAATGATCGTCATTTACATGTGTTCAGGATTTTACAGGAACTAATGAATAATTCATTGCGCCATGGAAAAGCAACAAAAATTGCTATTCTTTTTGAGGAAATTGAAGGTAAAAAGCAATGTACGTATTCAGATAATGGTATTGGTTTTCTAATACATAATTCTGAAAATATGAAAGGTTTAGGAATGAAAAATATTGAAAGCCGAATTGCTTTTTTAAAAGGTACTATCGATATAAAATCAGCACCAAATGAGGGAGTTATAATTATTTTTAATTTTGAATGATGAAAAATAGTATAAAAATTATTATAGTTGATGATGAAATACTTTTTAGAAAAGGAATTTCATTTTTATTGGATAGAGAAAATAATATTGATGTAATTTATGAAGCTTCAAGTGGTGGAGAACTATTGGCTTTTCTTGAAAGCAATCATGACAATCATCCTGATATTATCATAATGGATTTGAAAATGCAGGGTATAAATGGTGTAGAGGCTACAAAAATAATTCATACCGTTTATCCAAGTATAAAAATTATTGCTTTAACAAGTTACAATACAAAATCGTTTATATTAAATATGATTGCTGTTGGAGCAGTGGCTTATCTAGTAAAAAATTCTACTCCACAAGAACTATTGGTTACTATTAATGAAGTGGCCGAAAGGGGATATTACTACACAGATTACATTATGAAAGTAATTCAAGAGGATATTTCAACAGTAAAGAAAACAAAATGTATATTAGATCCTAACTTTTTGACTACTAGGGAAATTCAAATATTAAAACTTATTTGCGATCAAAAAAGTAGTACTGAAATTGCAGACACATTGTTTATAAGTCCGAGAACCGTGGAAGGGCATAGAAATAATCTACTTTTAAAAACAGAATCAAGAAATATTGCAGGTTTAGTACTTTTTGCAATTCAATACGAAATCATGGCTATTGATTAGAACAATCTAAAAGTTAAAAATGTACAGAGATTTTAAAGTAATTATTTTGTTATTGACAATTATTGAAATGAAGGAGCTTGTTGAAGTTTTTGACTAATAAAAAGTTTCATAGTTTCCTGCAATTGCTCGTTTAATAACTCACTATCATAATAATTGAAAATAGTTTTTTTAAATGTAATACTTTGAATTACAAAATGAATCCTATAATCCATTTCTTGAATAGACATCTTTTTTACAAACTTAGAGTGAAAAGGATTCACAAAATAACTAAAACCCAAACGCATTGTTGATTTTTTTAAAATTCCAAACTCAATATCATTCAAAGAAATTGCAGTATGGGCAATTCGTATTCTTTTTAAGTTATACCTACTGTTCAAGTCAATATTTTCTTTTTTCATGATTAAAAAATAAGCGTAATAAATATTGATCCAGAATGTTTTTTTTAAATCATCTGTATTTAAGTTTTTTTCTAATTTATCTGCGCGGGTGAAGTAAAGCTGTCGTCTTAATGAGGTTGTATCCCCATTTGATTGAGCTACAGATAAAATTTCAGCTGATAAATTGGTGTAATAATTTTTCAAAGTTATTTTGTTTTAAAATTATTTAAGAGAGGTATTGGAAACATATTACATAGAAAAAAATAATAAATAGGACTAATAAGCATAGGCCTATTTTTTTTAAAATATCCAAAGGGTTCATAGGTGTATTGTTAAAGCTGTTATTCCAAGTTTCATTTTTCATGGTTCGTTTATTTAATTATTGCAAGTTAGGTTTAAACCAATAAGTGAGTACGCGTATTAATACGTGTTTTTATTCTCTATATTTAAATTAAATAGTTAAAATATTTAACCATGAGTAGCTTAGTTACTATATTTGGATTATAAATAAATTAAATATGCAAAAACGTTTTATCATACTTGTATTATTCTTGTTTTCTGGTACCATGCAAGCTTCTTTTTTATTGTTGCCTATGGATGAAACGGTTCAAAAAAATCATTTAAAAGCTTACGGAATTACGTTTTGGTGTTTGAACAAAGATTATAAAGCCAGTTGGCTTCTTAATTATAGAGGCGGTTCTTTTTTACTTCCCGATGTAGAAGAAATACGAAGAGAATGCCAAATACGAGGTGTGACTTTTGAGGTGCTTTCAGATCAAGAACAAGCCACTATTTTAAATGAGATTTCAAGTCCATCACAAAATATGGAATCCGTGGTGCTTGAAAAAGCCCCAAAGATTGCAGTGTATACTCCAAAAGGGAAACAACCTTGGGATGATGCTGTAACGCTTGTGTTAACTTATGCTGAGATTCCGTTTACGCCCATTTATGATGAGGAAGTTTTATCGGATCAACTGCTGCTTTATGATTGGTTGCATTTACACCACGAAGATTTTACAGGACAGTATGGTAAATTTTATAATGCATTTAAAAATGTGCCTTGGTATATTGAGCAAAAGAAAGATTCTGAACTGCTTGCAACCAAATTAGGGTACACAAAAGTTTCACATCAAAAAGGAGCTGTTGCCAAAAAAATTAGAGATTTTGTTGTAGGTGGAGGTTTTATGTTTGCTATGTGTTCTGCTACAGATAGTTTTGATATTGCACTAGCAGCAGATGGGGTTGATATTTGCGAGGCTATGTTTGATGGAGATGCTAGCGAAGGTAATTATCAAACCAAGATGAATTACAGCAGTTCTTTTGCTTTTAAAGATTTTACATTAGAACGAAAACCAGAAGTATATGAATTCTCAGATATTGATATGACGCCTAAACGCAGAATACCACCAGATAAAGATTATTTCACACTCATGGATTTTTCCGCAAAATGGGATCCCATTCCTAGTATGTTATGCCAGAATCATACCCAGTTAATCAAGGGATTTATGGGACAAACTACAGCTTATGATTCAGGGTTGATAAAATCTAATGTTTTAGTCATGGGAAGCTGTGAGTTAAATGCAGAAGCTAGGTATATTCATGGTCAAAAAGGAAAAGGAATGTTTACTTTTTATGGTGGTCATGATCCTGAGGATTTTCAGCACCAAGTGGGTGATCCACCTACTGTTTTGGATTTGCATCCCAATTCGCCAGGATACCGCCTTATATTGAACAACGTATTGTTTCCGGCTGCCAAAAAGAAAAAATTGAAAACGTAAATCGTATTGAAAAAAAAAACCAGTCTTTGAACTGGTTTTCTGTTTTTTAGCCCTGATGGAAGTGGCATCTCCCGATTTTAAAAACAAGGCTTTTTTGCCGTAGTTTTTTAAGCGGGAATATAACGGACAGCAGGAATAGCTCCAAGAAAAAAAGAAATTAAAACGTCTCTTTTTCGTTTTCTTTGTCAAGGTATTCTTGAACTATTTCGATAGCATTAGTTACTACATCACTCAATGCGGTAATAAAACTGCCTTCTTCGGCGCAATTGATAGCGTGTTTTATGGCTTCAGTTTCTTTTGGAATAATTTCGTAGGTAACATCTTTACCTGAGGTTTTAATGCCTTCAAGAATTAAATTGATAATTTCTTCTTCGGTTCTGCCTCTTAAAAACTTTTCTTGTCTGATGATAATGTGATCAAACATGCGTGCTGCAATGTGGGCACATTCTCTAATATCTTCATCTCTACGATCTCCTACGCCTGCTATAATACCTATTTTTTTGGATGCAGTTACGCTTTCCAAATAATCGGCAACTCCTTTATATCCAGATGCATTGTGAGCAAAATCAATAAGAACTTTGAATTTTTTAAACTCGAAAATATTCATACGTCCCGGTGTTTGCGCTGCACTGGGAATAAATGTTTTTAAGGATTGACTAATATCACCCGTTTTGAATCCCCATAAATAACTTGCTAGCGTTGCAGCAAGAACGTTTGCAATCATGAATTTAGCTTTCCCTCCTAATGTTAGCGGGACTAGTGTAGCTTTTTCCACTCTTATTTTCCATTCTCCTTTTTTGATGGTTATAAAACCATTTTCATAAACGGCTACAGTTTTTCCTTCAGCGCATTGCTTTTTTATGAATTCGCTATTTTCATTTAAACTAAAGTAGGCTACATTGCACTGGAGGTCGTTTGCAATTTTAATGCAATGTTCATCATCTCCATTTAAAACTGCCCATCCATTCTTTTTAACACTTCTAACCACAGTTGCTTTTACTCTGGCAAGATCACTCAGGGTGTGTATGTCACTTAAACCTAAGTGGTCTTCTTGAATGTTTGTAATTACCCCAATATCGCAAAGGCTAAATCCTAGTCCAGATCTCAGGATTCCGCCTCGTGCTGTTTCTAGGACTGCAAATTCTACTGTTGGATCTCTCAAGATGTACTCGGCGCTTAATGGTCCTGTTGTATCTCCTTTTTCCATCATGTGGTTTTGCACATAAATACCATCTGATGTGGTAAAACCAACTTTAAATCCATTATTTTTTACAATATGTGCTAAAAGTCGGGTAGTGGTCGTTTTACCATTGGTTCCCGTCACCGCAATAATAGGAATTCTACATGATTTTCCTGGAGGATAAAGCATGTCAATCACTGGAGCGGCAACGTTTCTTGGCAATCCTTCTGAGGGAGCCAAATGCATTCTAAAACCCGGTGCTGCATTAACCTCTAGAATAACTCCGCCATTTTCTTTTAAAGGTTGTGTTAAATTCTCGGCCATGATATCAACTCCGCATACATCAAGTCCTATAACTCTAGAGATACGCTCTGCTAGAAAAATATTTTCAGGATGCATCATATCAGTCACATCAACTGATGTGCCTCCAGTACTTAAATTTGCAGTTGATTTTAAAAATACGGTTTCACCATTGTTAGGAATGGTTTCAAGTGTGTAGTTTAGTTTTTCTAGTAAATCTTCGGTATCACGATCAACATCAATTTGTGTCAATACATTTTCATGACCGTAGCCTCTTCTCGGATCTAAGTTAGTAGTATCTATTAATTGCTGTATGGTATCAACGCCATTACCTATAACATGAGCAGGAACTCTTTTTGCTGCTGCTACTAGTTTGTTATCAATTACAAGAACTCTAAAATCAAAACCTGTGATGAATTTTTCTACAATCACTCGTTTGCCATAGGTTTGAGCAAATGCAAGTCCTGCTACTGCATCTTCCCAATTGGTTACGTTTATGGAAGCGCCTTTTCCGTGGTTGCCTCCCAACGGTTTAAGCACAATAGGATAGCCTATTTTTTTGATCACATCGGCTAAGGTTTCTTCATCAACACAAATACTTCCGCTGGCTACAGGAATAGAAGCATTCTCTAGCATTTTTTTTGTTTGTTCTTTATTACAAGCTATATCAACTGCTATACTACTTGTTTTGCAGGTAATTGTAGCTTGAAAGCGCATTTGATTTATGCCATATCCTAATTGTACTAATGAGTTAGTTCCAAGACGTATCCATGGAATATCACGCGAAACGGCCTCATCTACTATACTCCCTGTACTTGGTCCTAACCTAACACGTTCTCTAATTTCACGCATTTTTTGCAAGTTGGCATCAATATCATATTCCTTACCCGCAATTAAGGCTTCGGCAATTGCAACGGAAGCTTCGGCAGCAAATAAACCTACATTTTCTTCAGTGTAACTAAAAACAACATTATAAGTTCCTGGAGTTTTAGTTTCTCTGGTTCTACCAAAACCAGTTTCCATTCCAGCTAAAGTTTGAATTTCGAGCGCAATATGTTCAATTACATGTCCCATCCATGTACCTCGATCTACCCTTGAGAAAAATCCACCTCTGCAACCTTCAGAGCATCTATGTTCTATCATGCTGGGCAACATAGCTTCTATTCTTTTCCTAAAACCTTCGATTTTATTGGTAGGAAATTGTTCCATTTCCTCCAAATCCAATCGCATTTGGATTAATTTTTTTCGTTGAATACTCCAAATATTCGGTCCACGTAGGGCTTGTATTTTAATAATTTTCATAAAAGCAAAATGATTTTTTTAGGTGAAAGCCAAACAGATGTT
>NZ_MTCA01000263.1:0-3715 GCF_002150205.1 Flavobacterium sp. FPG59
CAACAAGAAACAGTAGAGCAACCAATTAATCCGTTATTTCAATGAAAAAAATCATATTCTTTTTTACACTATTGGTACTTGAGTTTGGCTACGCTCAAAGCATTCAATCCCCATCGGGAAAAATAGCCGTAAATTTTAAGCTAGCTCCTAATGGTCAACCTAGCTATTATGTAAATTACAAAAACAAGACGGTCGTTTTAGAAAGTGCTTTAGGTATCAAATTAAAAGAGAAACCAGCTTTAGATGCTAATTTTGATATTCTGGATTCAAAAACTTCTAGCTTTAACGAATCTTGGAAGCCCGTTTTAGGAGAGCAGTCGAGTATTAAAAATCACTATAATGAACTTACTGTTTCGCTCCTTAATAAGGAAACGAAGGTAAAAATGAATATCATTTTTAGAGTTTTTGACGAAGGGGTAGCTTTTAGATATGATTTCCCAAAACAAGCGGAGCTGAATTATTTCATCATTTCTGATGAGGTTACCCAATTTAATCTTACCGAAAACAATAAAGTTTTTTGGATTCCAGGTGATTTCGATAGTAATGAATACGAATACAACGAAACGAAATTTTCTGAAATTGATAATTCCAAAATCAATATGAACAACGGTATTGGAGTAAAATCTATTCCAGGGAAATATACGGTTCAAACACCTTTGATGATGAAAGCACCATCGGGTTTGTATCTCAATATTTTTGAAGCGGCTGTAGTTAATTATCCAGTAATGCATTTGAATGCCGATGTGACCAATTATAAATTAAAAGCCGAATTAGTTCCAAATGCCATTGGAGACAAAGCCTATTTGCAAACGCCTTGTGTTTCGCCTTGGAGAACCATCATGATTAGCGATGACGCTAGAGATATTGTGGCTTCCAAAATGATTTTAAACCTGAATGAACCTTCAAAAATTGAGGACACTTCTTGGATAAAACCCATGAAATATGTTGGAATTTGGTGGGAAATGCACGTAGGGAAATCTACTTGGGATTATGCAGGTTCTCAAAATGCCACAAATTTTGCAGATGCACCAAAAGCCTCAGGAAAACACGGTGCTACTACTGAAAATACGAAACGTTACATTGATTTTGCTGCTAAAAACGGTTTTGATGGCGTTCTTGTTGAAGGTTGGAATGTAGGTTGGGAAGATTGGAATGGCAACTGGAAAGAGGAAGTATTTGATTTTACAACGCCGTATCCAGATTTTGATATTGGAGGAATTTCGGCTTACGCCAAAGATAAAAACGTCAAAATGATCATGCATCATGAAACATCAGGATCGGTAGGGAATTACGAAAGACACTTGGATCGTGCTTTTAATTTGATGAAAAAATACGATTATCCTGCCGTAAAATCGGGGTATGTGGGTAAAATTATTCCGCGTGGTGAATTCCATGACGGACAATCGATAGTGAATCATTTTAATTTCGTTGCAAAGCGCGCTGCTGATTACAAAATTATGGTAAACTCTCATGAATCGTCAAGACCAACTGGTTTTGGAAGAACGTATCCAAATTATATCGCTGCCGAAGCGGCTCGTGGAAATGAATTCAATGCATGGAGCGTTGGGAATCCGCCTGCACACGAAACTATTTTGCCATTTACCAGACTATTAGGAGGACCTATGGATTATACGCCGGGAATTTTTGAAATCAAGATGAGTTATTACGATAAAAACAAAACAGAGCAGGTTCATACCACTTTAGCTAAACAATTAGCATTGTACGTAACTATGTATTCGCCCTTGCAAATGGCAGCCGACTTGCCAGAGAATTATGAGAAATACTCGGATGCTTTTCAGTTTATCAAAGACGTTGAAACAGATTGGGATGAAAGTAAATATTTAGAAGCTGAACCTGGAGATTACGTAACAGTTGCCCGAAAAACAAAAGGAAAAGAAACGTGGTTTTTAGGAGCCATCACGGATGAAAATCCTCGTAAATCAGAACTGAAATTAGACTTTTTAACCCCAGGTAAAAAATACAAAGCCATCATTTATGAAGATTCAAAAGATGCCGATTGGAAAAATAATCCAATAGCCTACCAAATCAAAACGATTGTAGTCACAAATAAATCAAAACTAAAATTAATCTTAGCAGCGGGCGGAGGTACAGCTGTTAGTTTTGAGCCATTAGAAAAATAGTTGCAACAGATGCGATCAAATAATGGAATTAGTTACTAGTTAATTGCAATCATGCCATTTATTACAATGAAAGACTATTTTATTTTACGTTTTAAAATGTTTAACAGACAGTTAACCGAGTTGGGAATTGAACCAATAATAGGTTATGTGGTAGGTTTTTGTGTATTTGTGTTTTCATCAAATAAATTATTTGAAAAAACGCAATATGCTGACTATATCTTTATGGTAATTTCTTTAGGTGTGATAGTAAGTTTATATGAAATACGTAAAGATGAATTTTTAAAGCTTCATTTCTCAAGAGTTGAATATTTCAAAATAAGAATACTCGAAAACTTAATTGTTTCTAGTGCATTCATCATTTTTTTATTTTATCAAGAAAAATATTTTAGTGCTGTTGCTCTTCTTATTACAGTTTGTTTTTTATCACTAATGAGCTTTAAAACTAAAGCTAATTTTACGTTTCCAACTCCTTTTTACAAATATCCATTTGAGTTTGCTGTTGGGTTTAGAACAAATTATTACATCTACATATTCGCTTATTTTTTGGCATTTATGGCTATTAGTGTGCATAATTTTAATTTAGGAATTTTTTCACTCATTATGGTTATGCTTTCCTGTTTAAACTATTACACAACTACTGAAGATAAATTTTATGTTTGGATTTTTTCTAAGTCTCCAAAAGATTTTATTAGATACAAGTTCAAGATCATTTTACTTTATGCAACAATTTTATGTTTGCCAATAATTATAGGTTTGTCAGTGTTCTTCTATTCTGATATTGAAATAATTTTAGTTTTTCAATTTTTAGGATACCTGTTTATCTTAACAGCTATGTTAGCAAAGTACTCCATTTTCCCAGATAAATTAAATATCAGATATGGAATTGTATTTGGACTAACTTTATGGCTTCCACCATTGTTATTGTTTATTATTCCCTATTTATACATACAGTCACTTAAAAAATTAAAAGAGATATTATAATGATTAGTATTGAAAATTTGTCAAAATCATACGGATCTAAAATAGTTTTAGAAAACATTAATTTAAATTTTTTGAAAGGCAAAGTGTATGGAATAGTCGGAGAAAATGGGGCAGGAAAAACAACCTTATTTAACTGTATTGCTGGATTAGAAAATCATGATGGAATAGTAAAATATGAATTTGGATTGCTAAAAAATCATCTGGGATATTTACAAACAGAACCTTACTTTTTTCCAAAAATAACCGGAAATGAGTACATCAAATTATTATGCAATGCCAGAAATATTTCGATTACTGATTTGGGTGAAAGAAATATTTTTGATTTACCACTACATGAATATGCTGTTAAATATTCAACAGGAATGAAAAAAAAACTGGCATTAACTGCTTTATTATTGCAAGAAAACAAAGCAATTATTTTAGACGAACCCTTTAACGGCGTTGATATTCAAAGTAATATAATCATAATTGAAATAATTCAAAAACTCAAAGAAATGGGGAAATCAATTATTATATCGTCTCATATTTTTTCAACTTTAAGTGATACTTGCGATGAAATAATGCTTTTAAAAAATGGAAGAATTATTCAAAGT
>NZ_MTCA01000403.1:0-1042 GCF_002150205.1 Flavobacterium sp. FPG59
ATCTAATTCCGGGAGGAAGTAATTCTTTGTATTGGGGGAATTTTTTAAAAAACTGAACAATTCGTGGTAAAATAGGAACTACTTTCCACTTTTGCTCGATGGCATTTTCTAAGATACTTTTTAGAAAATCATTCAAAAAATCTTCATCATTAAATCCTTCTGGTTTGTGAATTTTGGTGAGAAAGATTTTCTTTTCTTGAAAAGAATACTCCACAGCGAGTAATCCTTGAGGGCTGTTGGTTTCAAATTGTCTCGAAAATGTATTGTCTTTAATTTCCATAAAAATAAGGATGGTTACTGCTGCATTGGTACTTCAATCAACAGTATTTTAGCCGTACTATTAATTTTAATGTCAATTGCAGTTGTCGCGGTTATTCCGATTGCATCTCTTGCAGTCAGAATTTGGTTGTTTATTTCAATTTCACCTTCTATCAAAAATAAATAAACCCCGTTGTTAGGAATCTGAATCGGGTAGTTTACCGCAGTGTTCTCGTCAAAAATACCTAAGTTGAAAAACGTTTTTTGGTGCACCCAAAGCGCGTTTCCATCGTTTTGGTCTTTTGGTGAAACTACGTTTATGAAAGTGTTTTTGTGCTGTTCTAGGTCAAATGATTTTTGGTCGTAGCGAGGTGTTGCTTCTTCTGTATCTGGAAAAACCCATAACTGTAAAGTCTTAGCGCGTTCTGTTTTGCTGGCGTTCATTTCAGAATGTTCCACTCCGCTACCGGCACTCATTACTTGCACTTCGCCAAAGCGAATAATGCCTTCGTTACCCATGCTGTCTTTGTGCATCAAGCCACCTTCAAGTGGAATCGTGATGATTTCCATATTGGCGTGACCGTGCGTACCAAAACCTGCGCCTGCAGCAATGGTATCGTCATTTAGTACGCGCAACATTCCAAATTGTACACGTTCTGGATTGAAATAGTTTCCAAACGAAAAAGAAAAATTAGCCTGAAGCCAGCCAAAATCGGCAGTACCTCTTGTATTTGCTTTATATAGTTGCGAAGTCATAATTTAATATTAATATATGATTTGATAT
>NZ_MTCA01000102.1:0-10159 GCF_002150205.1 Flavobacterium sp. FPG59
TGTTAGTATTAAACAATATAAGATGCAAAATTATAGACAGAGTTTTTAGTGTAATCAATAGAAAAACACCTTATGTAAATACCTATAAATTTGCTAGCCAATAAAAAATAAATTTATCTTGTATTTTATCATAGAATACGCAGCATCTAACCTGAAATACAAGCCTTTATTTTCATCAGAATTTACAAGTCTCTAAAGCTACAATACCACATTAAATTAGTATTTTGCAACCGTAATTTTCATCTCTCAAAAAAGTGCAATCACTCTTAATTATTGGTTTTGTTTGGCCTGAATCCAACTCCTCAGCTGCCGGCGGAAGAATGATACAATTAATTTCGCTGTATCAAAAACAAGGATTTAAAATCACCTTTGCCTCTCCAGCGCAAGACAGCGCTTTTAGTACGGATCTTGCGTCCCTAAATGTTGAAAAGAAAACAATCCTTCTCAACTCGTCTACTTTTGATGCGTTTATCAAAGAGCTAAATCCGGCTCTAGTGCTCTTTGATCGCTTTATGATTGAAGAACAATTTGGCTGGCGTGTTGCCGAAAATTGCCCTAATGCTATCCGAATATTAGATACCGAGGATTTACATTGTTTACGTCTTGCCAGACAAAAAGCTTTCAAGGAAAACCGAATATACACAACCCAAGATTTGCTTGTTGAAGAAGTTGCCAAACGAGAAATTGCTAGTATTTTGCGCTGCGATATCTCCTTAATGATTTCTCAATATGAAATTGAAATACTAACCACTACATTCAAAATTGACCAGTCGCTACTATTATACCTGCCTCTTTTACTTGAGCCTGAGGCAATTTTAAATGCAACTACAACACCATCCTTTGAGAACAGAAGTGACTTTACTTTTATTGGTAATTTTTTACACGAACCCAATTGGAATGCGGTTCAATATTTAAAACAAACTATTTGGCCCTTGATTAAAAAACAAGTACCTGAGGCCGTTTGCAAAATTTATGGTGCCTATCCTTCCCAAAAAGTGCTGCAACTGAACAACACAAAAGAAGGATTCTTAATTCTAGGTCGCGCAGAGGATGCACAAGAAGTAGTAAAACAGGCCCGAGTTGTTCTAGCCCCCTTGCGTTTTGGCGCAGGAATAAAAGGAAAATTGCTCGAAGCCATGCAATGCGGTACACCTAGCGTAACTACTACAATTGGCGCCGAATCAATGCATGGTGATTTACCCTGGAATGGTTTTATCCAAGACAATCCGGAACGTTTTGCCAATCAAGCAATATTGCTTTATCAAAATGAAAAAACATGGCTAACCGCTCAAGAAAACGGATTTGAAATAATCAAGCAACGTTATGCAAGAACATTATTTGAAACTGAATTCAATAATCAAATGCAAAACATACAGAAAAATCTAGAACAACATCGTTTAAATAATTTTATGGGTGCATTGCTGCAGCATCATACTTTGAAAAGTACCATGTACATGTCAAAATGGATTGCCGAGAAAAATAAAAACTAAAACGAAATTTGCTTCTATAGTAATTTATTTCAATCTGTATTTATTCCATAACAGCGATCGCTTCAATTTCAATGAGCCAATCTTTATTTCCCAATACCGAAACGCCAACAAGAGTACTTGCTGGATAATTCTCATTTCCTAAAAATTCGTTTCTAATTTTTCTAAAAATTGGCAAATCGGTTTCTGGATTAAAATTTACGATATAGGTATTCATTTTAACCACATCCCTAAACGTAGCATTGCATTTGCGCAATTGCTGTTCAAGGTTTTGAAAAGTAGCAATTATTTGGGCTTCTAGTGTATTCCCAATGCCAATTTGCCCAGAAATATAAAGAGTTTTGAAATCACCCGTTTTTACCAGTACTGTTTGCGAAAAACCTTCACTAGGATCAATGTATTCCTTTTCAATCATTTTGTAGCATATTAAGTCGGTACAAAATTAATAGTTTATCTATTGAAAGTCCTATAAAGATACATTTTTTAAACCAATGCTACTACAACATGAAAACTACTTTGTTTGTATTTAATTTTCAAAAATAATTAGACTACTACGCAATTTTCTCTATTAAAATCTCGTGCGCATGAAGGATAGGAGCGACATCCTTTTATGAAGCGGTAGCGTAATAAAAGATAAACCGTATAGCCTGACGCAGCTGAAACGCTAGTGGAAGCTGGGACATGCCCAAAAACACAAAACCCATCAGCTTAAAAAAAGTGATGGGTTTTATTATTAAACTGAATCCGTGTTTATGCAAGCATGGTCACTGGATTTTCAATATATTGTTTTAAAGTTTGTAAGAACTGTGCTCCAGTTGCTCCATCTATAGTACGGTGATCACAAGCAAGAGATAACATCATAGTGTTTCCTACTACAATTTGTCCATTTTTAACAACTGGTTTCTCTACAATTGCACCTACAGATAGGATTGCAGAATTAGGCTGATTGATAATGGAATTGAATTCAACAATACCAAACATTCCTAAATTAGAAACAGTAAAAGTACTTCCTTCCATTTCTGCAGGTAATAGCTTTTTGTTTTTTGCTCTGCCAGCAAGATCTCGTACACTACTTCCAATTTGAGACAAACTCATAGCATCTGTAAATTTCAATACAGGAACTACTAGACCATCCTCAACTGCAACAGCAACTCCAATATTTACATGGTGATTGATTGTAATAGCATCCTCTTTCCATTGTGAATTTATTTTTGGATGCTTTTTTAAAGCCATTGCACAAGCTTTAATTACCATATCGTTAAAAGACACTTTTGTATCAGGCACTGTGTTAATCACTGCTCTTGAAGCCATTGCATCATCCATAGCTACTTCGATTACTAAGTTGTAATGCGGAGCAGTAAATAAAGATTCAGCCAATCGTTTTGCAATAATCTTGCGCATTTGAGAATTCTTAATTTCCTCTGTAAGTGTTTCTCCTGTAGGAACAAATACCTTTGGTGCAGCAGATGCAGCAGGTGCCTGAGCAGTTTCAGTTTTAGCAGCTGGTGCATCAGCGGTTGGTTTAGCAACAGCTGGTGTAAAGTTTTCGATATCGCTTTTTACGATTCTACCATTTTCGCCAGAACCTTTAACTTGATTCAACTGAATTCCCTTATCACTTGCTATTTTCTTTGCTAATGGCGAAGCCAAAATGCGTTGTCCATCAGCTGCAGCTTCTTGAGCAACTGGCTCAGTCGCTGCCGTTGTTGTTGCAACTTCTTCTTTAACATCTGCAACAGGAGCAGCTGTAGTTGCTCCGCCTGCTTTATAATTTGTAGCAATTCCAGCAACATCGGTTCCTGCGGGACCAATAATTGCTAAAAGACTGTCAACCGGAGCTGTGTTTCCTTCTTCAATACCTACATATAATAATGTACCCGCATTGAAAGACTCAAACTCCATTGTTGCTTTATCTGTTTCAATTTCAGCTAGAATATCACCTTCGGCAACTGTATCTCCAACTTTTTTCAACCAGGTTGCAACAGTTCCTTCGGTCATTGTATCACTTAAACGAGGCATTGTTATTACCACTACTCCTTTTGGTAAAGAAGCCGCTACTGCAGATGACTCTTTAGTAGTTTCTGGAACAGCCGCCGCTTCTGAAGCAGGTTTTGCTTCGTCTGCAACTGGAGTTGCCTCTGCTGTTTTTCCTGCAAGTAATGCTGAAATATCTTCGCCTTCTTTTCCTATGATGGCTAATAATGAATCTACTGCTGCTGTTTCACCAGCAGGTATACCTATATGCAAAAGAGTTCCTTCGTTGAAAGACTCAAATTCCATTGTTGCTTTATCGGTTTCAATTTCGGCAAGAATATCTCCTTCGCTTACTTTATCACCCACTTTTTTAAGCCAAGTCGCTACCGTTCCTTCCGTCATCGTATCGCTCAAACGAGGCATTGTAATAATTGTTGCCATAATTGATTTATAGTTTATGAGGTATAAAAGGATAGTTTTCTTGTTCGTATACTACGTCGTACAATTGTTGAATTGGTGGGTAGTCAGACTCTTCGGCAAATGTAGCACACTCTTCAACCAAATCTTTCACTCTTTGATCTATAGCTTCTATTTCTTCAGTTGTAGCGTAGTTTTGATCTTTAATTACATCTAAAACTTGTGTAATTGGATCTATTTTTTTGTATTCTTCAACTTCTTCTTTAGAACGGTATAATTGAGCATCCGACATAGAGTGACCTCTATAACGGTATGTTTTCATTTCTAAGAACGTTGGTCCATCTCCGCGACGTGCTCTATCAATTGCTTCTGTCATTGCTTCAGCAACTTTTACAGGATTCATTCCGTCTACTGGACCACAAGGCATTTCATATCCCAAACCTAGTTTCCAGATATCCGTATGATTTGCAGTTCTTTCTACAGAGGTTCCCATAGCGTAGCCATTGTTTTCAACAATAAAAACTACAGGTAATTTCCATAGCATAGCCATATTAAAAGCTTCGTGTAAAGAACCTTGACGTGCTGCACCATCCCCAAAATAGGTCATAGTCACACCGCCAGTATTAAAATATTTATCTGCAAATGCTAAACCAGCACCTACTGGAATTTGACCTCCTACAATACCGTGACCTCCATAAAAACGGTGTTCTTTTGAGAAAATGTGCATAGATCCACCCATTCCTTTTGAAGTACCCGTCACTTTACCAAGTAATTCTGCCATTACACGCTTAGGATCCACACCCATACCTATTGGTTGTACGTGATTTCTATAAGCGGTAATCATTTTGTCTTTAGTCAAATCCATAGCGTGAAGCGCTCCTGCTAATACTGCTTCTTGACCATTGTATAAATGTAAAAAACCTCTAACTTTTTGTTGAATGTATAATGCTGCCAGTTTATCCTCAAACTTTCTCCAAAATAGCATATCTTCATACCATTTCACATATACTTCTCTTGTAACTTCTTTCATCTGAATTTTTCTTTTGCTTAAGTGTTATTGTTGAATCAATTTGAACCTATAACGCAAAATAGTTTCCTCCCACAAATTTGCGAAACGCAAAAATAAGACATTCCGCGTAAGAACTAAAATATAATGGCTAGTTTTTGGGAATTTTAAAGGAATTTTTTATCGAACATAAATGGCAATAAATTTTTCAAGGAGTCTGATTTGTAAACCAAACCTATTTCACCCATAAAATAAATTTCTATAGGCATTTCTTGTTTTATTTCATATTCTGCAATTGATTGCCTGCAAGATCCACAAGGCGGAATTGGTGCAGTAGTTTGATTGGTATCTGAAGCTGCTGTTATTACCATTTTTAAAACTTTTGCATCGGGATACTTTGCACCAGCATAAAAAATACCTACACGCTCAGCACACAATCCTGATGGATAAGCTGCATTTTCTTGATTCGAACCAACAATTACCTCGCCATTATCTAATAAAATTGCTACTCCAACTCTAAATTTTGAATAGGGTGCATAAGCATTTTTCCGAACCTCTACGGCCTGTTGCATTAAATCTTGAACATCCGTTGGCATATCTTGCGCAGCTTCGAAAACGGTAAATTGTGTTGAAATTATTATCTCTTTCATATTTGTAAGGGAAAAAAAATCCAAATTACACTTTTAACAAAGGTGCAATTTGGATTATCTATAAGTAATTAATCTAATTTTTAATATTCATCGTATTGATCTCCAAAATTAAATGTCAAGGAGAATCGTAATGTGTTTTCTAGTGGGTTCCTAACCTTGGATGCCGAAAATAAATAAGAGACATCTACCTTGATAGTAGTGTACTTAAATCCTGCTCCTAATGAAAAAAATTGTCGTGCACCTTTTTGTGGGCTTTCATGAAAATATCCCATTCGCATTGCAAATGAATCTTGATATAAATACTCAGCACCTACAGCGTAGGTTACTTCTTTCAATTCTTCACTCACTCCGTCTGGTGCATCACCAAATGATTTAAAAATGCCAGAAGTCCATCCTATAGATCTGTAGTTTTCTAAATTTTGATTTGCTTCCTCAGGTGTAGTCAGTCCATCACCATTCAAGTCGTTTTTTTGAAAAGTAGGAACTAGCAATTTATTGAACTCCACGTTAAGCGCTACTTTATTAAAGTCATCCAATATAAAATCAAATCCAGTACCTAACTTTAAATTAGCGGGTATAAAATTATTATTAATATCATCGTTATCATAACTAATTTTTGGACCTAAATTCTGAAAATTAAATCCAGCTCTCCATCGTCCGTTAAAATCAGAATATGCAATTTCCTCAGATTGAAAAAAACCTGCTACGTCTACTGCAAAAGTACTTGCAGCCGTTGCATCATTAGCATCTGAAGCTACCTTCAAGTTAGAATTGATAAATCGTCCTCCTACAGCCATCGAAAATTTCTCACTCAATTTTAAGGAGTACGATAAATCCACTGCAAATTCATTTGGCGAAACTACACGAGCAGCCTCATTAGGATCTCCAGTTTCACGTAGTTCAATTTCGCCAAGACCAAAATAACGAATGCTTCCAGCAAACGCACTTTTTTCGTTTAGCTTGTTATAATACGTTAACTGACCTAAGGAAATATCATTTACCAAATCAGTTAAATAAGGTGTATAATTTACTGAGAATCCTTGAGCATCTTTAGAAAATGCATACTTTGCAGGATTCCATTGTTGTGAGAAAGCATCAGCAGATGTTGCTACTCCCATATCAGCCATACCAGCTGCTCTAGCATCAGCAGCGACTAATAAAAATGGCACTCCAGGATTAATTGTCCTGTCTTGTGCGGATGTGATGTTCATGCAAAAAAGCAATGCAAGAATTGGTATTATGTTTTTCATTACGAGGCTTCTATTTATTAAACAAATATAGTACATTATTAAAGTATTACAAGTTTTTCGAATTTTTCTGCTTTTTTATTAGTCGCATTCGATTTTACAGTTAGTTTGTACACATAAACTCCTTTTCCTAGCTTATCGCCAAAATCATCTCTTCCATTCCAAGTGAGTTCTTTTGATAAGAAACCGTCCGTTGTTATAATTTGATTTTTTGTCCAGACAATTTTTCCAGTCACTGTCATCACTTGAACTTGAACTTCTAGCGGTTCAAATGGTTTGTTATGTGTAAACCAAAACTCCGTATAATTTACAAATGGATTGGGATAGTTGAGCACTTTACTCAAAGTGAGTGTGTCATTTCCTACTACCACAAACTGGATTTCGGCAGTGATTGGGTTGTTGTACACATCCCATGCTTTAAAACTTATGGTGTGTAAACCCGGAGCTAAATTACGCAACGGAAACCTTAATGTTCCATTTGTAAAGTCATCTAAATCCGCTTGGTAATAATCATTAAGTACAAAAGGATTATTTACATCACCATCTAAAACAGCAACTATATCATGACCTATTCCGCTTGCCGTGTTGATCCCGCTTTCATCACTTAATTTTGCAAGTAAAAAAGGAGATTCATTCGTATTTCCGCCAGATACAAAATTTTCATCGTTCATATACAACTGTACTCTAGGACTTGTTGTATCAAGTGGCGCATTTTCATTAATCCCTCCTATTTTAATGTTGCTATCAAAACCATTTTCGTTTTGTAAAGCGTCTTTCTTTTTTGCATAAAAACTAATTCTTCCGTTTGCAAGTGGTATTCTAATATCTCTAGGCACAATAAAACTGTATTCAAACTGACCGTTTACAACACTAGCGCTTCCGCGAAAAATAGTTTCGCCCAATACATTAAAGTTAATTGGTGGACTATTGCCGTCATTATTAAGTGTTGTTCTGTTGAGCATTTTATCAAAAATCATCGAGGTAACTTCACCATTGTAATTTGAAATAATATTGTTATTTTCATCACTAACTTCACCGGTAATTTTTATTTTTGTTAAAGACTTAAAATCTTCTATCGCCTGACTTACAGGAATATCATTAACTTTTGTCAATCTAATTTTAGGTCTAGGAATAGCCAGCATTAATGCAGGATCACCGATGTAAAAAACAACATTTGTTGCCGAGTTAGGATTACTATTTTTCGAAATCCTAAGAGCTTCAGCTATAGATGTGTATTGATTAGAACCGTAAGAAAGCAAATTTCTTGTAAAAGTGTCATTAAATGTTTCAGCGCTAAACTGCCCAATAGATCTTATGGTGGTAATCATAGCTATCGCGCCTCCTTTTGGATTCCAATACGTAAACTCTCCTGCAGTAGGTCTTGAAGGGTTGTCAAATCTTGAAAACTCACAAGTGATAGTTATGAATAATGGATATTTGAATTGATTACTTAAATTTTGACCATCTGATTTTTCCCAAATACGCTCAACTGATAATCCGTCCTCGCCACCATGACCTAAGTAATTAAAAACCAACGCTCCTTTTTCAAAAGCGTTAAAAAAATCTGTTCTTGCTTTTGGATATCGAGCACCGCCTGCAGCTGCCTCTTGAATATATGAATCCAAAAGAATTTTATTGACATTAAAAAAAGGTTTCTCAGTAGCTATAGTATTCGCAAGATTGTTTTGTTTGTTTTGCAAATTGGCATCGGATAACACATCTGAATCATCTGAAATGAGTACGAAATTATTTCGCCAGCTACCAAAGGATTCTGAGTTATGATATTCCAAAACTTTATTAATCATTTCATTTGCCTGTTTAGCATCGTTAACAAGCATTCTTCCCACAGCAATATCAATACCTCCAAAAGAAGAAGTAATATTACCTTCGTTAGCATCCATCAAGCCGTAAAAATCATCCGACGCATAAGAAGATTCTCCAGAACTACTGCTATTTAAAGCATGATATATAGGTACAATATTAGTATTGTTTGGGATTCTGTTTTTGTAGTCATACGAAGAATCTCCAAAAAGATTAACATATTTAAGCCTTTTGTCGGAGCTTGAGGCATTCTGATAAATATATTTAATGCAATTTCTAATCGCCGCAATATCTTGCTTTCCCGACGAAAACTCATTATAAATTAACTCCAGCGGAATTACTTTTACATTTAAGCCCGAATTAGTGCGATGAAAATTAGCCAATGTCTCTGCTTGCGGCACGAGTACAGTTGGCGAAATAATTACATAATCTATATCTTGAAAATTCCCTGATCTGTTTAAAAAAAGCGTTCCTTTTAAATTTTGATTAGAAACTCGCGTTTGAACATCTTTCAATGGCGTAAAAAAATCGGTATCTACAAGCGCAACATATTTTCTAATTTCACCTAAATTGGCTTTAAAATCAATCGTATTTTGATTGGAATTCACAACCGTTTTAACGTTATAAATATCCGTGACATCCCAAATCTGCGAAATACCGGCTGCATTAGAAACCGTGTAATTCACAATTCCATTGGCAGTGTTACCAGCATCGTATTGAAATCGGAATTGCTTCCCGTACCCCTGAAGTTTCCTTTTTGCTATAAGTCGAATTTGATCCAAAAAACCTTTAGAACCAGGAACACCATTGTTATTATAATTGAGTTTTATTTTAACATTTTCAGAACCATTTATTGTGGTGTTATTAGGCAAATTACTAACGAAAAACTCCGTACTTGATGTATTACTAAGCGCAGGAAAAGTAAGTGCTGCAACAGCACTTCCATTTGAAGTCACACTAAATGAAGTTACTGTAAACGCAGCCGATGCTGCATTCAGCATTATTTTTATAGGAACTGAGGCATCAACATTTGGGAAGTTAAAATCGAATTCTTGCTCGTTTTTAATTTCAAATGACTCCCCAAACCATTGCCTGCCCAATTTACCAATGTTTGTTATATCCTTTTCATAGAATTGGTAATCATCAAATGTATTTAATAATAATGTAGGATTTGCTGTAGGTTGTACCAAGGGAATAATTCTTTTACCATTTTCACCTTGAATATTGACGTAATAA
This sequence comes from Flavobacterium sp. FPG59, assembly GCF_002150205.1. Classification (NCBI taxonomy): domain Bacteria; kingdom Pseudomonadati; phylum Bacteroidota; class Flavobacteriia; order Flavobacteriales; family Flavobacteriaceae; genus Flavobacterium; species Flavobacterium sp. FPG59. The sequence goes on from NZ_MTCA01000102.1 coordinate 9,839, forward strand.
TAGGATTTGGAATCATATAAATTAATATTGGTCCGACTTTCTTCGTTCCATGTATCTGTTCCTTCACCATAAAAAAGTACATAGTCCGAGTCATCAAACGTGCCGTCATTTTCACCAATAACTTGGATGGTATTTTCCATTAAATCATTTGGGTATGCAATGTTATTACTAAGAGGTAACATTCTGCCTCCATTTCCGAATATTTTAATTTTCTTAGCGTCAACATTTTTAAAATCAATACCAAGTTGCTCTAAAAACCTTTTTGACAATTTATATACTCCCGATTTTTCAATATAAAATCTATACCAATTCCCTGTAGCC
>NZ_MTCA01000018.1:0-28039 GCF_002150205.1 Flavobacterium sp. FPG59
CATCAACAGCTTCAGGAGTCATAATAGATTCTACGAATGTATATGCACCTGTTTTTGGAGATTTCACCATTTTGATGGCTTTTGATAATCTCTTAGAAGATGTTTGTAACGATGCTACGGTTTTCTTTGCCATGATTCAAATGTTATTTAAATTTTAATTAGGTTTGAAACGTAAACATTTTAACCTTATAAAATTTGTAATTATTACTTAATTTCTTTGTGAACAGTTACACGCTTCAAGATTGGATTAAATTTCTTAATCTCTAATCTATCTGGTGTGTTTTTTTTGTTCTTAGTAGTGATGTATCTTGAAGTACCTGCAACACCAGTTGTTTTGTGTTCTGTACATTCTAAAATTACTTGGATTCTATTACCTTTCTTTGCCATCTTGCTATATATTTATTGTGGAACGGATTATTTAATAAATCCTTCTGACTGTGCTTTTTTCAAAACAGCAGCAATTCCATTTTTATTAATTGTTTTTATCGTAGATGCAGCTACTCTTAGAGTAATCCATCTATCTTCTTCTGGAAGATAAAAACGCTTTTTAACTAAGTTCACAGAAAATTTTCTCTTAGTTTTGTTCATAGCGTGAGAAACGTTATTTCCTACCATCGCTCTTTTACCTGTAAGGTCACAAACTCTTGACATTATACTTATCTTTTATCGTTAATCAAAATCAGGGTGCAAAGAAAAGAAAAATAAACCTATTAACCAACAATAATTTTACACAATTTTCAAAATTTCTTTATACACTAGCTCTAAACTTTTTATTACAGCCCTATCTATCACTTTTTCACGGGGTTGACCAAAATTAAATTCCTCAACAATTATTTCACTTGGCGTAGCAATTGCAATAAAAACAGTTCCAATTTCAGCATTCGAATCTCCTTTTAGAGGTCCAGCGTTTCCAGTTGTAGCAATTGCATAATCAGTTTTCATTATGGCTTTTACACTTGAAGCCATAGCAGAGACTACTTCTTTACTCACCACCGAATGAGCTTCTATGTCGTGCTTAGAAACTCCAAGTACATCTATTTTTGCTTGTGTATCATAAGTAACCACACCACCTTTAAAATATTTTGACGCTCCAGCGACAGCAGTTAACACTTGTGCAATTTTTCCTCCAGTACAACTTTCGGCAGTTGCAATTGTCTTATTATGCCTTGTAAGTAGTGATCCCAAAACAACTTCCAGCGTTTCATCATCATCAAAACCTACAATAATATCCTTGATAATCTCAGTTACTGCATTTACATTTTCTTGAATAGCAGTTTCAAGAATTTCTTTATCAGTTCCGCGTGCCGTCAATCGTAAACGGACTCTTCCCGGCGCTGGCAAGTAGGCTAATTTCACAAAGGGTGGCAAAGCACTTTCCCATGCTTCAATACGCTCAGCCACTACACTTTCACCTTGACCATAAGTCAAAATGGTTTTATGGATAATGTAAGGACGTTTATATTCTTGCACAATCTTTGGAATTATTTCATGTTCTACCAAATATTTCATTTCATAAGGAACTCCTGGAAGCGAAATGTAAACTGTATTTTCTTTTTTAATCCACATGCCGGGAGCCGTACCTACTTCATTATGCAACACTATACATTTTGACGGGACTAAAGCCTGATCTTTATTTATTTGAGATGCAGGCCTATTCATAACCCGTTCAATAAGCGCTACAACATGCTTTTCAACATCTTGATTGACTATCAATTCATCTTCAAAGTAATCACAAAACGTTTTCTTTGTAACATCATCTTTTGTAGGCCCTAACCCTCCCGTAAGCACCACAAAATCAACAGTATTTTGCAATCTTGACAAGGTTTGTAAAATATGGTTTTTATCATCACTTATAGATAACATTTCTATTGTTTCGATTCCAATTCTATCTAGAGCCTTAGCTATAAATCCCGAATTAGTATCTGTAATTTGACCAATTAATATTTCGTCACCTATTGTAACTATGGTTGCTTTCATGAGTAAAATTTTAATTAAGTGATTATTTAATTGGATTTTAAAAGCCAATAAATGCTAATCATTACATTGTTGTGGAATAAAAATACAGCTTTACAGGTATTATTTATAAAAAAAAGTGACCGGAAAAGGTCACTTTTTTATACTCAAACATCAAAATCTTTTTTGATTTCTTTAATCGCATCATTTACTTGATTTTTAACGCTTTTAAAAGTTTCCTTTATATCCTTCTTTTTACCTTCGCCTTTTGTCCAAGCTTCAATTTGCAAAATTTCTTCAAAAGCAACATTCATCCCCATTAAATCAAGGGTTGGCTTTATCTTGTGCGCATACGCGTAAGCATGCTTGTGGTCTTTCTTCTTTATTCCTTCTTTAATTTGCAATAAATCCTCTGGAACTTCGGTAACAAACAATGTCAATATTTCATTGACAAATTCTGGGTCATTATCTGAAAGTGCGTACACTTTTGATAGATTGTAATGTATAGCCATTATTTTACTTGTATTCTAAATAGTTGTTGTCCTTCTAAAAACCCCTCTAAAACGTCATCTTGATTTACAGCTGCTACTCCTTCTGGAGTTCCTGTAAAAATTACGTCGCCAATTTTAAGCGTAAAAAACTGCGAAACGTAAGACACCAATTCATCAATCTTCCAAAGCATCAAGCTTGAATATCCTTTTTGAACTGATTTTCCATTTTTAAGAAGTTCAAATGTAATATTTTCTAATGAAGAAAATTGACTTTTAGGTAAAAAATCCCCTAAAACAGCTGAACCATCAAACGCCTTTGCTTTTTCCCATGGCAATCCTTTTGACTTTAATTTCTCTTGCAAATCACGTGCTGTAAAATCAATCCCAACACTTATTTCATCATAATATTTATGAGCAAACTTAGGTTCAATGTATTTACCAACCTTACTAATTTTAACAATCAACTCGATTTCATGATGCACATCATTTGAAAATTCAGGAATAACAAAAGGATGTTGTTTTAATAAAATAGCCGAATCTGGTTTTAAAAAAACAACAGGCTCCGATGGCTTTTCATTATGCAACTCTACGATATGATTGGTATAATTTCTACCGATACAGATTATTTTCATTTCTTAATTAAAAAATTTAATGATTGAAAGATTCAAAAATTAGCTTAATTTATTGTTCAGTTTTCGAAGTTTAATCGCCGTTAAAACTTTCTTGGTGTACAAAGGGAAATCAGCATTTTGAATCCAACTAAAATAGCCTGGCTCTGTTTCTAAAACCTTTTCTACTTTAACACCTTTATGTTTTCCAAAGGTAAAAATCTCTTCATTATCCTTGTCAAATGCTATCATTCCTGCAAAATCGGCAATTTTCTTGCGAGTTGTAAACTCAGACAACGATTTCATGTCATTTTCGAGTTCTGGATAACGGTCTAATTGCGCTTTTAAAATCTCGTAAGTAGCCATGGTATCTGCTTCAGCTGAATGGGCATTTTCAAGATTTTTACCGCAATAAAATTTTAAAGCAGCGCTTAGAGTACGCTCTTCCATTTTATGAAAAACAGTTTGCACATCAACTGAAACTCTATTTTTCATGTCAAAATCTACTCCTGCACGAAGTAATTCTTCGGCTAATAAAGGAATATCAAAACGATCTGAGTTAAATCCAGCCAAATCGCTGTCTTTTATCATATTATACACCTGCGTTGCCAGTTCTTTAAAAGTTGGCTCATTAGCTACTTTTTCATCAGTAATTCCGTGAACCGCTGTAGTTTGTGCCGGAATAGGAATAGTAGGATTTACGAGCCACGTTTTACTTTCCTTGTTCCCGTTTGGGAAAACTTTGAAAATTGATATTTCTACAATTCGGTCTTTTCCAATATCAATTCCAGTAGTTTCAAGATCGAAAAAGCAAATTGGTTTATTGAGTTTTAGTTCCATTTTTTGTTTTTGAATGTGACAAATATAAAAATTTGGAGTTAATTCCAAAGCTAAACAAAGACTAATAAAAGCAGAATAAAAAATAAAACCCCTGATAGACTTTTATATCAATCAGGGGTTTCAATTATTGATTATTTAACTTAAACAGCTCTATCAGCATCAAAAGCCTCTAAATATTCAGCTACACGTTTTACAAAACTACCTCCTAATGCACCATCAACTACTCTATGATCATAGCTGTGTGACAAGAACATTTTTTGACGAATTCCTATAAAGTCTCCTTCAGGGGTTTCAATAACAGCAGGTACTTTACGAATGGCTCCAAGGGCAAGAATACCTACTTGTGGCTGGTTTATAATTGGTGTACCAAAAACACTTCCAAAAGTCCCTACATTAGTAACTGTATAGGTACCACCTTGAGTATCATCTGGTTTTAATTTACCCATTTTTGCACGGTTCCCTAAATCGTTTACCGCTTTTGCCATTCCTACTAAATTTAACTGATCAGCATTTTTAATGACCGGAACAATCAAGTTACCATTTGGTAAGGCAGCAGCCATTCCTAAGTTTATATTCTTTTTCTTGATGATGTAATCTCCATCAACTGAAATATTCATACCTGGAAAATCTTTTAAAGCTTTGGCTACAGCCTCCATAAATATAGGAGTATAAGTAAGCTTTTCACCTTCGCGTTTTTCAAATACGTTTTTATTTTTCTCTCTCCATTTTACAATATTCGTAACATCAACCTCTATAAAAGATTGTACATGCGCTGATGTTTGAACTGAAGCTACCATATAACCCGAAATTAACTTTCGCATACGATCCATTTCAATAACTTCATCACCACCGTTTACAGAAACTGGTACCGCTTTTTGAGCTAAAGGCGCAGCTGCAGGAATAACTTTTTCTAGAACTGGAGCCGGTGCAGCAACTACTGACTGGTTGCCTCTACTTTTCACATACTCAAGGATATCATTTTTAGTAACTCTACCCTCTTTCCCTGTACCAGCAATAGATTCAAGTTCTGTAAGTGAAACACCTTCTTCTTTTGCAATATTCTTAACAAGCGGCGACAAGAATTTTTCTGAATTAGAAAAATCTACTGGCGCAGCAATGGTATTTTTTACAGTCTCAACTTCTTTTTCAATTGAAGTAGCTGCCACAGGTGTAGCAACTGCCGCTTCAGTACTTACACCATCAGAACCATCAGTTTCAATGATTGCAATGGTTTGACCTACTTGTACCAAATCATCTTTTCCAAAAAGTTGTTCTACAAGAACTCCCGAAACCTCACTTGGTACCTCACTATCTACTTTATCAGTAGCAATCTCCAGTACCGCTTCATCAGCTTCAATCTTGTCTCCAACTTCTTTTAACCAGTTGGTAATAGTTGCTTCTGCAACGCTTTCTCCCATTTTTGGAAGTTTTAATTCATATCTTGCCATATTATTAACCTAAAAGGTGATATTGATTTTCAGTTTGCGAAATTACTAAATATTTCAAATATAAATTACATTAAATATAATTTTTTACGTCATTTTAACTACTTCGCCACGTGATGTACTATTATTACTTCCTATTAAAAAATCGGTAGCTTTTGGCTTAATTTTAAAAGTTATTCGTTGGTTAAATCCCTCTTTCTTTGCAGATTCCTGAATAGCGATACAATCCTTAAATGATATAAATTCATTGTCAAGAATAATTTCAACATTAGTTTCCTCTTTCACTATTGACGAAAGTAGCATTTTTTCTGTTTTTAAATCATGAAATTTTACTTTTTTTTGTAACGAGCGTTCCATTTTTTGAAGTAAACTTTGATCATTGGTAAACAAAATATATTTTGGAGAAATCATCTTTTTTGTTTTCTGGAATAATGAATTGCCTTGTAAAGTCTTGTATGCGGTAAAAACAGAGACGCCTATTTTCATAAAAACAGCAAACAAACACTCTTTTATCCGAAAAATAGATTTTGCTTTACTAAAATGTTTCTTGTAAAAAAAATGCATCGCCTCTGAAAATCGCCTCATATACAAGCCATCTTTATGAGTACTTTCTCCTTTATAATGAATAACAGTAGTTGCGCCAAAGTAAAAATTATTATATCCCGCTTTTAGCGCCATGTAAGACAAATCAATATCATCAGAATACATAAAACAAGCTTCGTCAAATCCTCCTAATTCTAAATACAACTTTCGTTTTAAAAGCATAAAAGCACCCACTAAAACATCCACTTTCCCAGTTTGCTCTTCCTGCAAATGGTTTGCATAGTACTTGCCTAACATTTTAGATTTAGGGAAAAGTTTATACAGACCCGCAATCTTTGTAAAAGCTACAAATGGAGTTGGAACTCCGCGCTTACTCTCTGGAAGAAAACCCCCAGCACCATCAATAAGCTTACAACCTACAATACCTAAATGATCTTTTTGATTAGCAAATTCTAGAATTTTTAAAAAAGTATCTTCAGCCACAACCGTGTCTGGATTTAGAATACAAACATACTCTCCCGAGGCTTGGTCGACACCTATATTATTCCCTTTTGGGAAACCTACATTCGATTTGTTTTGAATTAATTTTACTGATGGAAATCGTTGCAATACCACTGCACAACTATCATCGACAGAATTATTATCAACCACAATTATCTCTGCGTCAATACCTTCAATTGCTTTTTGAACACTGATTAAACAAAGCTCCAGAAAGTACCGAACATTGTAATTAAGAATAATAACCGATAGTAACATGTGACAAATGTACAGAGAAAAACAAATAATAGAAACTTGAATAATATTTATCAATATTGCTTAAATAAAATTTGACAACAAAAAACAAATTTTGTGTAACAAAAACCATTAACTCTCCACTAACGTAATTATGAGTGAAAACCTAGAACAGACTTTTGTGCAACTTTTGCAAGAAAACCAAAATATAATCCACAAGATTTGTAGATTGTATACTAATGGTGATGATGCACACAAAGATTTGTTTCAAGAAATTACGATTCAGTTATGGAAAGCTTTCCCTAAGTTTAGAGGAGATAGCAAATTTTCTACTTGGGCCTATCGCGTAGCCTTAAATACAGCCATCACCCTATATCGTAAAACAAAACGTTCTATCAGTACTGTGGAGTTTGAAGGCAGGCAACATTTTCTTAATGATGTAGAATATGATTATGAAGAGGAAGAACAATTAAAATTAATGTACAAAGCAGTTTATCAATTGAATGATATTGAAAAAGCATTGATCTTCATGTATCTTGAAGACAAAGACTACCAAGAAATATCTGAAACATTGGGAATTAGCGAAGTTAACGCAAGAGTAAAAATGAATAGAATAAAAGGGAAATTAAAAAAAATATTAAATCCATTAGAAGCATGAAAGAACTGGATTTACTCAAAAAAGACTGGCAAAAAGAAGGAAATACTTTTGAACAAGTCTCTACAAACGACATTTATGTGATGATTCACAAAAAATCATCTTCATTAGTGAAGTGGATACTAATTGTAAGTATTTTAGAATTTTTAATTTTAAATGGCATATCAATTTTCATCAGTAGCAAAGAATATGATGCTTTTGTAATTGCTCACCCAATAATAAAAACCCTTGAACTCATTAATTATATTGTGATTTTTGGTTTTATAATTCTGTTTTACAAAAATTACAAATCTATCTCAACCTTAAATTCAGCCAAAGATTTAATTAAAAAGATATTAAAAACAAGAAAAGTAGTTACGTACTACATTTTTTGGAATATCATTTTTGGCGGGTTAACAGGTACTTATACTGGCCTACAAGCTTTTAACGAAGGCTATAAAGATGGATCAAATACAAAAGTAGACATTTTAGACCCGTCAAGTATTATTGCTTTATTGGTTTTTGGTTTATTTTTTATGGGCTTTATTTGGTGCTTTTATAAGTTAGTTTACGGCACTTTCTTATCCAAACTGAGCAAAAATTACAGCGAATTAAAGAAAATTGACTTGTAAAAAAATCAAATTAGTATCTAAAATTATCACCTTTAAACTAAATTAGAAACAACACGAGCAAAATTCACTTGCTTGACCTTCAATTAAACAATTAATTATAAAACAATACATACACAACTATTGTTTGTATTTTTGTAATGGACTATATTTGCATTCTTAAAATAACAAACAATGATTAAGATTACTTTACCCGATGGGTCAGTTAGAGAGTTTGCTCCAGGCGTAACTCCAATGGATGTTGCAAAAAGCATCAGTGAAGGATTTGCTAGAAATGTAATTTCAGCCTCTTTTAATGGTACTACAATTGAAACAACAACCCCACTAACCACGGATGGTAGCCTTACATTATTTACTTGGAATGACGCCGATGGTAAAAAAGCATTTTGGCATTCTACTTCACACGTTATGGCTCAGGTTCTTGAGGAAATGTACCCAGGAATTAAGCTTACACTCGGACCCGCAATTGCAAATGGATTTTACTATGATGTAGATTTTGAGGATCATAAAATCACAGATGCTGATTTCAAAAAAATTGAAGACCGTGTTCTTGAAATTTCAAGAGGAAAGCACGAATTTAAATTGCGTCCCGTTTCTAAGGCAGATGCTTTAGAATTATACAAAGACAACGTTTACAAAACCGAGTTGATTACTAATCTTGAAGACGGAACGATTACGTTTTGCGATCACGATACCTTTACTGATTTGTGTCGTGGTGGCCATATTCCAAATACCGGTATCATCAAAGCAATGAAAGTAATGAGCGTTGCTGGTGCTTACTGGAGAGGTGATGAGAAAAACAAACAGTTAACCCGAGTTTACGGAACATCGTTCCCAAAACAAAAAGAATTAACGGAATACTTAGAATTACTAGAAGAAGCAAAACGTCGTGATCATAGAAAACTAGGGAAAGAACTGGAACTATTTGCTTTTTCACAAAAAGTAGGTCAAGGTCTGCCACTATGGTTGCCTAAAGGAGCTGCCTTAAGAGACAGATTAGAGCAATTTTTGAAAAAAGCACAGAAAAAAGCAGGTTACGAGCAAGTTGTAACTCCACATATTGGTCAGAAAGAATTGTATGTTACTTCTGGTCATTATGCAAAGTATGGAGCAGACAGCTTTCAACCAATTAATACACCTGCAGAAGGAGAAGAGTTTTTATTGAAACCGATGAACTGTCCGCATCACTGCGAAATATACAATGTTCGTCCATGGTCATACAAAGACTTACCAAAACGTTATGCTGAATTTGGAACAGTTTACCGATACGAACAAAGTGGAGAATTACACGGTTTAACTCGCGTGCGAGGATTTACTCAAGATGATGCTCATATTTTTTGTACTCCAGAACAATTAGACGAAGAGTTCAAAAAAGTAATTGACTTAGTACTTTATGTATTTGGTTCATTAGGATTTGAAAACTTTACAGCCCAAATTTCGTTAAGAGATAAGGAAAATAGAGATAAATATATAGGTACCGATGAAAATTGGGAAAAAGCAGAGAATGCAATCATCAATGCTGCTGCAGATAAAGGTTTAAATACCGTAGTAGAATATGGCGAAGCTGCGTTTTACGGACCAAAGTTAGATTTCATGGTTAAGGATGCCCTTGGAAGACAATGGCAATTAGGAACTATACAGGTAGACTACAACTTACCAGAACGTTTTGATCTGACATACAAAGGATCAGATAATGAATTACACCGTCCGGTAATGATTCACAGAGCACCTTTTGGTTCTATGGAACGTTTTATAGCAATATTACTAGAACACACAGCAGGAAATTTCCCGCTTTGGCTAATGCCAGAACAAGCTATAATATTGTCTTTGAGCGAGAAATATGAAATATATGCGAAAAAAGTTTTAGATTTGCTAGAAAATCACGAAATTCGCGCCCTCATTGATAATAGAAACGAGACCATCGGTAAGAAAATTAGAGATGCCGAAATGCAAAAAACACCGTTTATGTTGATTGTAGGTGAGGAAGAAGAGAAAAACGGGACCATTTCTATACGCCGTCACGGCCAAGAAGGAAAAGGTAATATCACAGTTACAATAGAAGAATTTGCAGCTATTGTAAACGAAGAAATTAGCAAAACATTGAAAGTATTTACAGTTTAACTTAAATTATAAAGTCATAGCAATAAGAAGCAACAGAGGTTACCAACCTCGCGTAGAAAAAAAAGATGCCCACAGAATAAACAACCTTATTCGTGGTGTACAAGAAGTAAGGCTTGTAGGTGAAAACATCGAACCAGGTGTTTTTAAACTTGCAGAAGCCCTAAGGTTAGCAGATCAGTTTGAATTGGATTTAGTTGAAATTTCTCCAAACGCTGAACCACCGGTTTGTAAAATCATGGATTACAAGAAATTTGTTTACGAACAAAAGAAACGTGATAAGGTTTTAAAAGCGAAATCTACACAAGTTGTTGTGAAAGAAATTCGTTTTGGTCCTCAAACTGATGAGCATGATTACGAATTTAAAAGAAAAAACGCTGAAAAATTCTTGAAAGAAGGCGCAAAGCTAAAAGCATTTGTGTTCTTTAAAGGGCGTTCTATCATTTATAAAGATCAAGGTCAGATTTTATTATTGAGATTAGCAACAGATCTTGAAGAATTTGGAAAAGTAGAGGCTATGCCTGTTCTTGAAGGAAAAAGAATGATCATGTTTATTGCTCCTAAGAAGAAAAAATAAGTCTTAAAGTCAAAAGTATTAAAGTCAAAAGTATTCAGCTTTCGACTTTAAGACTTTAAAAACTTTACGACTAAATAAAATAAGTAAGTAAGAATAAATTAAAACACTAGGAAAAAATGCCTAAAATGAAAACCAAATCTAGCGCCAAGAAACGTTTTAAAGTTACTGGTTCTGGAAAGATTAAAAGAAAGCATGCTTTTAAAAGTCACATCTTGACTAAAAAGTCTAAAAAACGTAAATTAGCTTTGACTCACTCAGCGCTAGTTCACAAAACAGATATGAAAAGCATCAAACAACAATTAAGAATTATCTAATAAGTCCAAAGTTAGAAAGTCTTAAAGTCAAAAGTACACACTTTCGACATTCGACTTTTGACATTTGACTAAAGATTTCTTTAGGTTAAAACAATTTAAAATAACCTTGGAGTATGGCTTTTAAGTTCCTTTGATTCAATTCAGGACGCCTGCTACAAAAAAACAATAAAAATTATGCCAAGATCGGTAAATTCAGTTGCTAAAAGAGCAAGAAGAAAAAAAATAATGAAGCAAGCCAAAGGTTTCTTTGGTAGACGTAAAAACGTTTGGACAGTTGCTAAGAATGCGGTAGAGAAAGCAATGTGCTACGCTTACCGTGATAGAAAAGTGAACAAAAGAAATTTCCGTTCTTTATGGATTCAACGTATCAACGCTGGAGCTAGATTAGAAGGAATGTCTTATTCACAATTCATGGGTAAAGTTAAAGCTAACGGAATCGAATTGAACCGTAAAGTTCTTGCAGATTTAGCTATGAACCACCCAGAAGCTTTCAAAGCAGTACTTAATAAAGTAAAATAAACGTTTTATAAACTCAATTTAGATTACTTACTTATAAAAAAAACCTCAATCAATCGATTGAGGTTTTTTTGTGTCTTGTGATACTTTATTCTTTAATAAGGATTATTGTAGCTTTAAAACCAGTCCCTAAATTCCATTGACTTGCTGATATCAATGCTCCTTTATCGTCATAAACTTTAAATTCTGCTGTGTTTGGCCCTGAACTTCCTTGATTTAAAGCTACAAAGTCAATTTTATTAAACCCTTTTTCTAAAACAATTTCAAAACCTTTAAAATTACTGTCTAAATAAACTTGGTTTTGAATTACTTTATCATTTAACATAACTCGTATTAAATCACCATCTACATAAGCAGCATCCCGATACATAACTTTTGCAGAAACAGATCCCGTGGTGTAATTACCTAAATTTTGGTTTCTACGATAAACAATACCTTCTGAATTATCTTCTTTCTTGTTTAATTTATCTCTGTAAACATCACCTGGATTGATAAACTCACTAGATGGAATCATCGAAATAGGTTTTACTGGCTTCGTTTCGGGAACACTTGTAAGATTTGGATTTGTTACGGGTGGTTTAACATTTGGCATAGGTGAATTGATTGGGGGAATATCAATTTTAGGTGGAATTGTTTTGTTTATCTTTGGCGCATTATTTTTAGGAGGAATTGCTTTGAACTTTGAATTGAATTCAGATTGAGCAAAACCACTGTAAAATGAACCAAGTAGTATCATTGTGAATAAAATCCTTTTCATAATTTGCGGTACATTCATTTTATAGGTTTTAACAAGTTTTAAAAATATAAAACCTAACATTCACTTTCAAAAATCAAGCCATTTTTTAACTTTCATTTATAACTACAAATGAGTTGAAATAGTATATTAACAGGGTGGAACTTTTAACTATTGAATGAAATTTGACAAAAGATCATTTTTTGGTTCGCTCCTAAATATCTAATTTTAGACATGAAGACAAAGATGCAGATAAAATGAATTACTAGATGCTGTTTATGTTAGACTTTTCAATGATTTGAAAAGTATCTAATTAAAAATTAAACATATTGGTAACAAAAAATAAAAATATAGCTTTAAATGATACTTTTGTAGGCTGTAACTTTTAAATGAATGGATTTTTCTAAATATCAACAAAAAATAGTATCCCTAATATTGTGGTCCCTCATTTGTACCCTTATTGGAATATTCTCGGGATCTGCCTCTGCATTACTATTGTTCAGTCTTGATTGGGTTACACAACTATTCACGCTTTATAAAACATTGTTTTGGTTGCTTCCAATAGGCGGACTGTTAATAGGATTATTATACCACTACCTAGGCAACGAAAGCAACAAAGGAAACAACCTACTATTGATTGCTTATGAAAACCCTGAAACAAGAGTTCCTTTAAGAATGGGGTTTTTAGTTTTTTTGGGCACATTAATAACTCATCTTTTGGGAGGATCTGCAGGTAGAGAAGGTACTGCAGTTCAAATGGGAGGAGCAATAGCATATCAATTCAATAAAATAAAAAAAATCTCAAAAAAGGAATCTCAAATATTAATACTTCTTGGAATTAGTGCGGGATTTGCATCGGTTTTTGGGACACCTCTAGCAGGCGCAATTTTTGCATTAGAAATTGTTTGTTTTAAGAGAATAACACTAAAAAGCATCTTATCTGTATTTTTAGTAGCCTTTATAGCGGATTACACGGTAGACCTTTGGGAAATAGAACACAGCACTTACTATATTTTTGAAATCCCAAATATCACATTTAAAACACTTTTATGGGTTTTAGTTGCTGGACTTCTTTTTGGCTTGACCGCAATGCTTTATTCAAAAAGTGCTCATTACTGGAATCGATTGTTTAGCGTTACTTTTCCATTTGCTCCTTTGAGACCACTTGTGGGAGGCACGTTTCTTGTTATCCTTTTTTACTGTTTTGATATGACACGCTATACAGGACTAGGACTACCCGTAATTGCAGAATCCTTTACAACACCTAGTTTGCCAAAAGATTTTTTATTAAAAATAATTATAACCGGAATAACATTAGGAAGTGGTTTTAAGGGCGGAGAAGTTACTCCGTTATTTTTTATAGGTGCCACATTAGGTAGCGCATTATCCCTTTTTATACCCTTACCCATAAGCTTGCTTGCAGGGATGGGATTTGTTGCCTTATTATCTGGTGCTACGCATACACCTATAGCTTGTACTTTAATGGGGATAGAACTTTTTGGGATTGAGGCTGGTTTATTATTATGTATTGCCTGTAGTATGGCCTATTTTTGTTCAGGTTCTACGGGGATTTACACATCTCAATTAAAAACAGGACTAAAATATACGTTATATGCATTTTGCTTGAAAAAAATACAGTTATTAAGAGGTGTATAATTTGGTAATTTTTAGAAATGATTTCAACATTAGATTAAAAAAATGTAATTTCGCATTCTATGAAAATACAAGACATTCAAGCCGTACAAGAGTTGTTATCAACGCCTAAAAAAATTGCAATAATCCCGCACCGAGGTCCAGATGGTGATGCGATGGGTTCTACATTAGGACTTTATCATTTTTTACTAAAAAACCACCACTACCCTACTGTAATTTCTCCTAATGAGTTTCCTGATTTTCTAGCTTGGATGCCGGGAGCTGACAAAATTAAAATTTACGAGAAGGATAGAGAAAACTGCACAGCACTTTTACAAGAAGCTGAACTAATTTTTACATTAGATTTTAATGCTTTGCACAGAACTGGAGAAATGGAAAATGTGTTAGCACAGCTTCAATCTCCATTTATTATGATTGATCATCATCAAAATCCAGATGACTACGCTGCTGTTACCTACTCAGATACATCATTTGGATCAACTTGTGAAATGCTTTATAATTTTATTACCGCATTAGGTAAAAAGGATGACATCGATTTCACAATAGGTACTTGTATCTATACGGGAATACTTACTGATTCTGGCTCGTTTAAATTTCCTAAAACCACTGGAACAACACATAGAATTGTTGCGGAACTAATTGATTTAGGCGTACAAAATACAGAAATCCCGAGTTTACTATTTGACAATAGTTCTTATGGAAGACTCCAAATATTAGGTAGAGCACTTCAAAACATGATTATCTATCCAAAATTTAAGACTGCTTATACAACACTCACTCAAGAGGAGCTGAACTCCTTTAATTATGTAAAAGGAGATACTGAGGGAATTGTAAATTATGGTCTAAGCATACAAGGAATACATTTTGCAGCTATCTTTATAGAAAATAAAGAAGAAAAAATTATTAAAATTTCGTTTCGTTCACAAGGTGATTTTGATGTTAATCAATTTGCAAGAGAACACTTTAACGGCGGTGGACATCGCAATGCAGCTGGAGGAAAATCAGAACTTACGATGGAAGAAACCCAAAAGAAATTTGAAGATTTATTAACAAAAATAAGCATCTAAACCCATGAAAAACAGCAACCTACTTGCAGTTGTATTCTTTTTATTTCTTGTGCTTTCGGGGTGCAAACAGCATCAGGATGCTAGAAGACCTATCTCTCAATCGTCTGGGAGTTTTATGAAAAAATCGATTCTGCGCAATAAAAAATTGGTTGCAACAGAGGAAAGTCAAATACAAAACGTTATCAAAAACAATCCAAGTGTAGTATACTTAGCCTCTACTAAAGGGTATTGGTATTCTTATGAAGTAAGAAATACAATTGATACTCTCACTCCTAAAAAAGGAGACGTTGCTTTGTTTGACTATGAAATTAAAGATTTAAAAGGAACCTTGATTTACTCTCAAGAAGAACTAAAACCACAAGTGTATTATGTTGACAAACAAAATATAATGATGGGTTTACGTGACGGAATCAAATTAATGCATCGTAATGAGAAAGTAAATTTTTTATTCCCCTCAAATATGGCTTACGGTTATCATGGAGACGATAAAAAAATAGATACAAACCAACCAATTATTTGTACCGTTACATTGCGAGATTTTAAACCCGAAGTGGCGTATAAAAAAGAAGTTCTACAAACTGTTGCACCTACAACTGACGTTATTGCAAAAAAAGCCTCTAACCCTATAACCAAAGAAAAAGATACTATAACTCCATAACAATTAATTTAGAAATGAAAAAAAAGATCGTAATTGCGCTACTAGCGATAGCCTCATTGTATTCCTGTAAAAATGATCATTCCAATTTACCTGATGGATTGTATGCTCAAATTGAAACTAACAAAGGGGAGATTATTGTACAACTGGATTTTGAAAAAGCACCTATAACCGTTGCAAACTATGTGGCACTTGCCGAAGGAAAAAATGAGTTTGTAACGAATGAAAATTTAAAAAAGAAACCTTTTTTTGATGGTTTAAAATTTCATAGAGTCATTGCTGATTTTATGATACAAACCGGAGATCCTCTAGGTACTGGCTCTGGAGATACAGGATATAAATTTAAGGATGAATTCAATGACTTACGATTTGATAAAGGTGGAGTTCTAGCTATGGCCAATAACGGACCTATGACCAATAGCAGCCAATTTTTTATCACGCATCTTGCAACCCCTTGGCTAGACGGAAAGCATACCATTTTTGGTCATGTGGTAGAAAAAGGTATGGAAGTTGTCAATAAAATTCAACAAGATGATTACATCAAATCTGTAACGATCATTAGAAATGGTGAAGCTGCTAAGAAATTTAATGCGGTAAAAGTTTTTACCGACTATTTTGCAGTAGAGTCTGAAAATCAAAAGAAAAAAGCCGCTATTGATGCTGAAAACAAGCGCGTTTATAATGAAAAATACAAAGTGGTAAGAGAGCAAAAAGTAGCAAGTTTTGCTGCATTGAAAGCAAAAGCCACAACAACACCTTCCGGTTTACAATATGTAATTACTAAAAAAAGCGGCGGTAAAAAACCATCTAACGGCACTCCAGTATTTATACATTATGCTGGATTTCTTGAAGATGGAGAGCTTTTTGACGCAAGTATAGAAAGTGTTTCAAAAGCATTTGGAAAATACGATGAAAACAGAGCAGCTCAAAATGGATATCAACCTATTCCTTTTCAAGCAGGAAGAAAAGATGGCATGATTCCTGGTTTCATTGAAGGAATAGAACAATTATCTTTTGGAGACAAGGCTGTAATTTTTATTCCGTCCCGTTTGGGATATGGTGCTGCTGGTGCAGGAGGAGTTATACCGCCAAACGCCGATATCATTTTTGAAATTGAACTTTTAGAAAAAAATTAATATCCATAAAATTATAGAAGATGAAATTTAAATATCTGTTTTTACTACTTCTGGGATGTATTACTATCCAAGCTCAAACTGGAAAAAAAATAACACCAGTAAAAAAACCAAGTACTACAGCAAAGGCAGTTGTAAAAAAACCAACTGAAGCAGAAGGTATCTTTGTAACTATTGCAACTAATAAAGGAAACATAGAATTAGAACTTGCGTACCAAAAAACACCAGTGACAGTTGCAAATTTTATAGCACTTGCCGAAGGAAAAAATACATTTGTAAAACCCGAAAACCTAAAAGGCAAACCTTTTTTTGATGGGTTAAAATTTCACCGCGTTATCAAAGATTTCATGATTCAAGGTGGTGATCCCTCTGGAAATGGATCAGGTGGTCCAGGATATGCTTTTAAAGATGAAATTACTGATTTAAAGCATAATAAACCAGGAATCTTATCTATGGCAAATGCTGGACCTGCAACAAATGGAAGCCAATTTTTTATTACACATAAAGAAACGCCTTGGTTAGATGGTAAACATACTGTTTTTGGTCATGTAACCTCTGGAATGGAAATTGTAAACGCTATCGCGCAAGATGATGTGATTACAAAAGTAACTGTGGTTAGAAAAGGGGCTTTGGCAAAGAAATTTGATGCTGTAAAAGTAATTTCAGATTATTTTAATTTCAAAACTGAAGATCAAAAAAAGATTGAGGCTGTTAAAGCTGCAAAGAAAACTTACCTATCTACAATAAAAGCTACAGCTACTACTACTCCATCTGGATTAGCTTACAAGATAGTTGAAAATGGAACAGGTGTAAAACCAGCTAATGGAGCTACATTTTATTTTAATTATGCTGGCTATTTTGAAGATGGCTCCCTGTTTGACAGCAGTTATGAAAATGTAAACAAAGCCTACGGTAAGTATGATGAAAGAAGAGCGGCTCAAAACGGTTACAAAGCATTTCCATTTGTAGCAGGGAAAAAAGACGGTATGATTGCTGGCTTTATTGAGGGTCTTGAAAACATGGGTTTTGGGGATAAAGCAGTTGTTTTTATACCTTCAAATTTGGCTTATGGTGAACGTGGTGCTAATGGTGTGATACCGCCAAATACCATGCTTATTTTTGAATTAGAAATGCTTGAAAAAGAACCCATAAAATAAATTAAAATCAAAAAAAAACACCGATGATATCTTAAATTTCATCGGTGTTTTTTTATTACTCTATTTTTTCCCGAATTTCCAATCAAATTCATCTTTTTGATTGATAATTGCTCCCAATTCAAATTTTACAACCTCATCAAATTCAGTTTGAAAAATCATCCAATTTTCTTCATTGAAATAATTCTCAAAAGTATCAAATTCCTCTTGAGTAAATTTAGTTATAGACTTGCTAACTAAATCTTTTTTAACATCACTAATTTTTTTATTGATGATTTTGTTACCAAAAAGCTCAAGTTCTGGGCTTGATGCAACGATGTATCCTAATTTAAAATCTTCTTCAACATAAAAAGTCAAACGCATTTTTAAAGAGTTGTATGCATAAATAATATTGTCATCCTCGTCTTTATAATTTCGGTTTGGTTTTCCGTAAATAGCGGTAACATCATTTTGTTTCATTCCAAAAATGAGTTTATCAATTCCGTTTTTTGTATTTATTTTCATTCGTTTTACTTTAAAATTAAAATAGTGATGCAAAGATACTTCATTATTAGAAAATCTATCAGGACTATTGAGGTTTTAATCTCTAATTATTTCCATAAAAACAAGTTTAGCCATCAAGTTATACAGATTTAAACTTTTAAAATAACAGGAATACTACTCCACAGAATTGTTTAAAGAAAGATAGTAATAAAACAGAGTTGCGTGTCATTGTACTCATTTATTTCTTACTTTTAAGCTCCAAAAAACAATATCTTAAAATTAAATTTTCTCTATGAAAACAAACAAGTTGCTCCTGTATTGCTTAGTAGTTTTTAGTGCAATCAATTCCTACTCCCAAAAAAAAAGTTCAAAAGAATTTAAAGTTGATTTTGAAAAATTCACTTTAGACAATGGCTTACAAGTCATTTTGCATATTGATAAATCAGATCCTGTTGTTGCTGTTGCACTGACAAGTCATGTGGGTTCTGCAAGAGAGATACAAGGAAGAACTGGATTTGCACATTTATTTGAACATTTACTTTTCCTTGAATCTGAAAATTTAGGAAAAGGAGGGCTTGATAAAATGAGTGCTCGCATAGGCGGAGAGGGTGCAAATGGATCTACTAGCCGAGATAGAACCAATTATTTTCAAACTGTACCAAAAGATGCACTTGAAAAAATGATTTGGGCTGAAGCAGATAAGCTTGGTTTTTTTATCAACACCGTAACAGAACCCGTTCTTGCTAAAGAAAAACAAGTTGTAAAAAATGAAAAAAGACAAAGTTATGACAACAGGCCTTATGGTCATAATTTCTCTGTGATATCAAAAAATTTATATCCGTCTACTCATCCTTACAACTGGGATGTAATAGGATCTCTTGAAGATTTACAGAACGCAACATTAGATGATGTTAAGAATTTTTACAAGCGCTGGTATGTCCCTAACAATGTCACACTAACAATTGCCGGAGATATTGATGTAAACCAAACCAAAATTTGGGTAGAAAAATATTTTGGCGAAATAAAACGTGGCGACGCTATCCCAAAAATGGAAAAACAAGCTGTTGTTTTACCTGGTACCAAAAAACTGTACTACGAAGACAATTTTGCAAAACTTCCACAACTTACTCTTACATGGCCATCAGTTTATGAATACCATCCAGACAGCTATGCCCTAGAAGTTCTTGCCAATTATCTTTCAAAAGGTAAAAAAGCTCCTTTGTACAAAACCTTAGTAGAAGATAAAAAAATTACTGACGCAGCAGATGTTTTTCAGTACAACTCTGAAATAGCTGGACAATACATGCTTAGCGTTACCGCTTTTGATAAAACAAATTTAAATGAGGTCATGAATGGTGTCAACGAAGCTTTTGCAAAATTTGAAACTGAAGGTATTTCGCAACAAGATTTAGATAGGATTAAAGCAGGACAAGAAACTGCCTTTTATAACAATTTATCAAGTGTTTTAGGAAAAGGATTTCAACTTGCACAATACGAGATATTTGCTGGAACACCAGAATATATTAATCAAGATGTCAAAAATATATTAGCTGTTACCCGTGATGATGTAATGCGCGTGTATAAAAAATACATTCAAAACAAACCATTTGTAGCAACTAGTTTTGTTCCAAAAGGAGAAAAAAATTTAATTTTAGATGGCTCCATATTGGCCGACGTAGTTGAAGAAAAAATCATTGAAGGCAAAGAAGACTCTTTTGATGCAAGTATAGCTGCTACTTATGAAAAAACTCCTTCGAAATTTGACCGAAGCATTGAACCAGCATACGGCGCTAGTCCAGATGTAATTTTACCAGTTGTTTGGAAAGATAAAATGCCATCAGGAATGTCCCTTTTGGGTATCGAAAATTACGAAGTGCCATTAGTACAATTTCAATTGCAAATTAAAGGAGGCTTATTGCTAGAAAATTCAGAAAAAATTGGAGTTTCAAACATGCTTGCCGAGCTTATGACCAAAGGAACCGCAAATAAAACACCTGAACAATTAGAAAATGCTATTGAGAGTCTTGGTGCTTCTATAAAAGCAACAGCAAGTGATGAAGCTATTTCAATTTACGGCACCACACTAGCAAAAAACTATACCGCTACTATGGCATTAGTACAAGAAATTTTATTACAACCACGATGGGATACCAAAGAATTTGAACTTATAAAACAAAGTACACTGAGTCAAATAATGCAGCAAAAAGCAGATCCTAATTATATTGCTCGAATTGAGTTTAAAAAATTACTTTTTGGCACATCTATTTTATCTAATAATCGTATTGGATCTGAAAAAACCGTTAGTTCAATTACTATAGATGACTTGAAAAACTATTTCACTACGAATATGTCTCCTTCAAATGTTAATTTTCATGTAGTTGGGGCCGTGAATAAAAACAGTGTTTCAAACTCCTTAAAAATAATAAGTAAAAATTGGAGCACTAAAAATATTGTTATTCCAACTAATGCCAATACAACAGCTATTTCAAGCTCACAAGTCTATTTTTATGATGTTCCAGGAGCTAAACAATCTGTAATAAGAATTGGCTATCCAGCTCTTGCTGCTACTGACTCGGACTATTATCCAGCTCAAATTTTAAATTACCGCTTGGGAGGAGGCAGTTTTGCCTCACAATTAACACAAGAATTACGTGAAGGAAAAGGATACACATATGGTATTAGCTCCATGTTTATGGGATCTGTAAATAAAGGATTTTTTGCAGTATCGAGTGGTGTTCGTTCTAATGTTACTTTTGAATCTGTTGCGTTAGTTAAAGATATTTTACAAAAATATGGTACTAATTTCAATGCAAATGATCTCGATGTTACAAAAAGTTATTTGATCAAAAGTAATGCTAGAGCTTTTGAAACATTATCATCAAAACTTGAAATGCTCTATGACATTAGTAATTACAATTACACGGATGATTACGCAAAAAAACAAGAAAATATTGTAAAAAATATTACAATAGATGATATAAAAACTCTTGCGAAAAAATATTTAGATCCAAATAAAATGATTTATCTCATTGTAGGTGATGCTGAAACGCAATTGAAAAAATTAGAACAATTAGGTTTTGGCACACCAAAATTAATTAACAGCCCAAAACCAAATTAATAAATCAGCAGTATTACAAAACAAAAAATAATTTTTCTGATTCACCAGCTACGTAAAAGTAGCATTTCGAATCAGAAAAATTATTTTTATATAAGGTGAGATTAAGAGGTTTCTCTACTCATTCATTTCATCATAACGTACAGGAACTTGTGGGTCATACAAAGAACATTTAAATTCCTCCAATGTATCTGAGAGTAAGTTCATAGTTTTTCCATCGGTACCGTAGCAATCAATTAAAATACTTTGAGAAGTTGATTTTACTTGAAACGCACCTGTTCCATTTGGATTCTTCCAGCTGTTTTCGTCTACTTTTTCCCAACCTGAAAAAACGGATGACAATCTATTCCAAATTACAGGCACAGGCAATTCCTCTAGTCCTTCAACAAATTGCTCCTCAAGCAATGCCTCATAAACTAAATGATGGTTTAAATAAATTCCTTCTTGATATTTCCAAAAGATTAATTCGTACATAAATTATTTTTAATATTCAAAAGTTCCATATTCACTCTTTATGGTAAGCTTTTTTGTTTCAGAATCTTCTACTCTACCTACAATTTGTGCATCAACATCGAATGATTTTGAAATCGCAATGATATCTTCTGCAACTGCCTCAGGAACATAAAGCTCCATTCGATGGCCGCAATTAAAAACCTGATACATTTCTTTCCAATCTGTTTTTGATTGTTCCTGAATTAACTGGAACAATGGTGGTACAGAAAATAAATTATCCTTTATAATGTGTAAATTGTTTACAAAATGTAAAATTTTGGTTTGGGCTCCACCGCTACAGTGTACCATACCGTGAATTTCATTTGACGAATATGTATCTAAAATTTTCTTGATGATAGGCGCATACGTTCGCGTAGGCGAAAGCACTAATTGTCCTGCATCTATAGGCGAATTTGCTACTGCATCTGTTAATTTAACTTGCCCCGAATAAATTAGTTCTTCTGGAACTGCAGCATCAAAACTTTCAGGATATTTTGTCGCTAAGTATTTTTCAAAAACATCATGACGGGCTGATGTAAGTCCGTTACTTCCCATTCCTCCATTGTAACTTTTTTCATAAGTTGCTTGACCAAAAGAAGCTAAACCTACAATAACATCGCCTGCTTTAATATTAGCATTATCAATTACTTTTGAACGCTTCATGCGCGCTGTGACCGTTGAATCTACAATTATAGTGCGCACAATATCACCTACATCAGCCGTTTCACCTCCTGTAGAATGAATAGTTACACCATAAGAATCAAGCTCTTTTATTAACTCCTCGGTACCATTAATAATTGCTGAAATTACTTCGGCTGGAATTAGATTTTTATTTCTTCCAATGGTTGATGAAAGTAAAATATTATCGGTTGCCCCTACACACAATAAGTCATCAATATTCATTATTAATGCATCTTGAGCAATACCTTTCCATACAGAAAGATCACCTGTTTCTTTCCAATACATGTAGGCCAATGAAGATTTAGTACCTGCTCCATCAGCATGCATAATCAGGCAATAGTCTTTGTCTTGTGTTAAATAATCGGGTACAATTTTGCAGAAAGCTTGTGGAAATAAGCCTTTATCAATGTTTTTAATGGCGTTGTGCACATCTTCTTTGGATGCCGAAACACCGCGAAGTGCATACCTTTTTGAAGTATCTGAACTCATTTAATTTAGTTGTGAAGCCTGCTTTTAGGCAGTTAGTTGTGGCGCAAAGATACTAATTTGATTTAGGAATAAGGAACTTGATTTTAGGATTTATTGCACTATTTTTGAAGGATTAAAATCTCTACTCTTCTATTAGCTGCACGTTGTATTTCGTTTTTTTCTGGTAATGTAAAAATGGGTTTATTACTACCATAACCTTTGTATGCCAATCTCCTTTGTTGAATTCCATTTTTAATTAAATAATCATGAATCGCTTTTGCGCGACGATTGGATAACTTCACATCATTTGGATCTGGATTACAGCAAATATGACCGTGAATTTCAATATTTAAACTGAGTTGACTCCTCATAATTTGTAACAGCTCATCCAAATTCACCATTGAGGAATTGACCATAACCTCTGAGTTAAATTTAAAATTTATATTTTGCAAAGTAACAAAATCACCTACTTTAGCTTGTTGAATTTGTGAAATTAAGGTGTTGTTATCATTATTGTTTTTTGGGGATTTAGATAGATCTGCAACCTCACTTTGATTTAATTTACTTACGAATACTTCTTGAACTTTAGAATTAGATTTTTTTTGATAATATACAATTACTTTCCTATTGATAAATTCTTGTGTTGCTCCTAAAAAATCTTCTCCAATATTATCAATAACTAGAGTACTATCTAATAAAAAATTGTTACGTATTAAGTGCTTTTGCACGTTTACAGCGCGCCTAAGTGCTAATTGCTTATTGTACTGATTTGATGCTGTACTGTCACAATATCCTTCAATTTTAATCACATTAACTTCTTTATTTTTATCCAACCATTTTTGAAAAACTCTTTGCGAATGAACATTAGGTTGATCTTGGTCTAAATCAAAATACAGTATATGTTTCTCCTGAGAATTCATTTTGAAACACAGTAATAAAAAAAGTACAATACTCCTCATTATTCTTTGTTAAATATTTGATACTTATTTATGCAACCCTTTTTGATTCTAGTTTTCATGATAATTTTTCTTTAATGTAATAAAATACATGATTTAATAAACTTATAACTAAACGCAAAAAAGCATCTAATTCGTACTAATTAGATGCTTTTTTTAAATCATTAATTTTATTTATTCCCAATCAGGCATACTTGCATTAGAAAACAACAGCGTTCGAGATCCTCCTACATTATTTGTTGCAGGAGTATATTTTATAATATTTTTAATAGATAAACCATCGTTTGAGGTATTCATCAAAATTAACTCTGCTTCATTGGGGGCGTATCTCACATCTAAATCTAAGGTTCCCAATGGTTTTTCTAAACCAATGTCAGTTATTAAATTTGAACTTAAGGTACACTGAAAAACTTTTGTATCCAGTTGTCTGTAATTCGCATCCTCAAAGCCTGAAACATCTCTGGTAAAGAGTAATCGCTGACCATTTACTGAGAAATTCAGCCCTCCAGTAGCACCTTGTGTACCAGATAGAACTTGATTAATAACTGTACCTATGGCATTAATCACAAAGATTTCAGTATTGTAGCCGCTTGCATCGTTTACTTTCAAGGCAATTTTTGTTCCGTCGTTGCTCCAATCACATTCTGAAATGAATTTTCCATTTGTTGTTTGATAAATTTTGGTCAAGCCACTGCCATCAGCATTAATTTTATACAATTTGTCAAAATAAGGATAGATTAATTGACTGCCTGAGGCGTTCCACGAGAAATTGATAAAGTCCGAGTTAAATCCAGCAATAGGAATAGAGTTAGTGACTTTAAGTATTCCAGATCCATCTGGATTCATAGTATACAAGTGATTTTGCGCACCACTTGATCGAATAAAAGCAATTTTATTCGATGGAATATTTTTTCTTGGTCTCCAACTATTAGTATTCGATGTTGTAATTTGGACACTTTTCCCGGTCTCATCGCCAGAAAAAATCACATTATTGTCACTTATTTTTCTAACAAATAAAAACCTTGCGTTTGGAAATCCAATCGTTGTAAAAGTTTGCACCGGACTTAGTACTGGAGGATTGATTCCATCGGATACTGAAACTTGCCAAAAATACTTCGTGTTATATGCTAAATCTTTCAACAAGTACGTACTGGCAGTAATATCTTTGTACACTGTAACCTCATTGCTCGTGTTTTTCCTTAATATAATTTCATACTTCAGAACGTCTTTATCCGGATCTGTAGCTGAGAAATTTAAATTTAATTCTATAGGCTGATCTACAGCATTGTCCATGGGCGAAGTTAATACCGTAGCAGTAGGAGGTCTATTGTTGGATGTTGATAGCTTTAGCTCAAATACAATATTTGTTATTTGATCTCTGTTTACCTTTGCAGGTTCAAATTTTGCCAAAAAACCTTCCTTTTGCGCTTCTAGAGAATAATCTCCCACCCTTACATTTGTAAGAACAAATTTACCTGCTTCATCTGTAAAAACGATACTTGTACTGGGACTAGAAAACACTTTGACATTAGCTAAAGGTTTAAAATCAATGGCACTGACAATTTTCCCTTCGATAGTCCCGAATTCATCTCCAGCTAATTTTTCTTCACTGCATGAACTCAAAAAAAACACAAAAAAAAGAGCCTGTATAAGATGGTTAATTTTCATTGTTAAGGTATTATAGTTGAATGAATAGCTCATGGTAATGTTCTTATTTCGATATGTTTTTTGAAACAGTATTTTTTTTACTATTAAAAAAATAATACGTGAGTCCAAAACCAAAGCGATAATAAAAATCATCACGCACTCCTCTTATTTGATAGTCAATGTTGTCACTAAAGTTTAGATTATGTTCGCCATAAAGTTTGATTCCTATGGCATTTGAAACCATATATTCTAATCCTAGTCCATATTGAGCTTTAGTATGCTTGTTTTCGAAATTTTTGTTTACTCCAAAGCCACCACCCGCAAATAGATAGGGTGACAATTTATCCTTTGGTAAAACGATAAATTCAAGATTAAGATCAAATGTTGCGTAACCTACATCTAAAAGATCTTTATTAGCTAATTTCATGACATTAGTAGAAGCACTGACATTGAACGAAGGAGTAAAATAGTATTTTAAGGCACCTCGACCCGTGGGGCGAAACATGGCGTTAGGGTAATCGCCATCCATTAGTGCAGCACCACCAGTTAATTCCATTGCGAAACGAGATCTTCTTTCTTGTAGTTTCCTGCCATAAATTGCCGTAGTAGCAGCATCTGAATTTTCTTTTTCATACTTCGTTAAGATTGCGTCAACCTCTGGTTTAGGTACATCAGCATCCCAAATTTTTTCTTTGATTCCTTCTAAGACTAAAGTCGCAACTGCTTTTTCAATAGCCTCTGTAACGGCCATTTGCACAGGCTCGTTTGTTGTATATCCCGTTTCTACTTCTAATAATCTTTTGAAATTGACATACTTAAAAAGACTTTGATCTATTGCTTGCGATAAAATTGTTTTTGAAATATAAACTGATTTTAAAATCTTACCATTTGCCGTAGATACCATTCTTAAATAAACAGTTACACGATCTTGTCTGTATTTAATAGATCCACCAGTACCGAAATAACGCGCTCCAAACCCGCCAGTAATTATATTAGAGTCATAGGAAATAATTCCACCTTCCAGTAGAACACCCGCGTATAATAAAGGTGTAATTTGCGGTACATTAGGATCAACATCTTTGGAATATTCTTGCCGTGTAGATCGAATAAGGTTACGTTCTTGCAATAAATTACCAATATTTTCTCTTTCGATGGGAATAAACCATTTTGAATCTTCAAGTGCTTTAATTAAAATTGATGTAGCCCCTTGGGTTACGGCTGTACTAAAATTGCTACCATTTTCAGTAGCTTTGTACTGTCCAGTTTGGTCTCGAAATTTATAAAGTCCAACTACTATGGGCTCTTTAGGCTTGGGCAACTCTTTCAAGAGTGTTGTAGCTGGAGTATTTTCTCCAATTACTGCCTTTTCTACACCAGTAGGTTGATTGTAATATGCTCCACAACTGGAAATTAAAAAAAAAATAAGTAAGGGTACACATTTTAATGTATTCATATTATCGATTTGGGATGATTACTTGTGTTTGTTCACCTGTTTTAGTATCTAAGATATCTACAGTTAATCCTCCAGACGAAGGATACACCTCAACAGAAAGACTACCAAAAGTGTAGGAACCTATTTTAATACCATCATTACCAAATTGTTGCTTGAACAAGGAGCTCGAAACTTGACTTAAAAGTAGCGAGTTTAAGCTTGATGTAAACCGCTCGAGTTCAGTTTGAGCAGGTTGCGAAATTGATTTGTCTGTAAACTTATTTTGGGACTCCGCCGAACTTGCCAGCCATTGATAATTAAATGTATCACCCCCAAAAGCAGGATTTTTAGGTTTGTAAACTAAATCCTGTGCCATTACGGATTGAAAACCAAAAAAAACGATTGTTAAGACATATAATAATCTCATAAGTTAGTGGATAAAATTAATACTGAGTAAAATATTTGTTTTGCTTTTCTAAATTCTTAAGATGTAAATACGTGGCATAAATAGCTTGTTCACCCATTTCATTTAGATATTCTTCATCTGGACGCGCTAAAAATTCATATATAATATCATTCTCTATCGTGATTACTATCTTGGTATTCCTACCAAAACTAAATTCCTCTGTTAAAACGACTATTTTTTTGGCATTAATTTTATACTCATTATAGAGATAGAAATACAAATCATAAAAATCTTTACCTACTTTAGTCTTCGTTTCATTTGAAATAATTCCTATTATTTCAAAACCGTCAGCAGGAATATTAGCTACGTTATCTTTTTTTTTTGAGCATTCAGCACAACTCGATCCTTTCCTATTAACTGCTTATTTTCATTATAAAAAAGTAGTAAAACAATAACCTCATCTGTATTGCCCAAATTGATTTCTGTTGTAGACAGATTTTTATTTTCACTTGGATTTAAAGAAAAAATTCCTTCTTGAACATTATTTGACTGATTATCATTTAT
>NZ_MTCA01000218.1:0-5192 GCF_002150205.1 Flavobacterium sp. FPG59
TTACAACGCTGTCAATACTATAGATGTACTGGAAACATGGGTTAAAAAAGCCTTAAAAATCAAAAAGAAACCCCTCAAAAATAAAAAGTTAGGTAAAAACAAAACATTAGGATTGTTGTTTTTCAATTCTAGTTTAAGAACTCGATTGAGTACGCAAAAAGCAGCCTTAAATTTAGGGATGAATGTCATGGTGATGAACTTTACTAATGAAGGCTGGACCCTAGAATTTGAAGAAGGTGCTGTAATGAACTCGGGAGCCTCAGAGCATATTAAAGAAGCAGCTGCAGTTGTTTCTCAATATTGTGATGTCATTGCTATAAGAGCATTTGCTGGATTAGTTGATAAAGAAAAAGACAATGCCGAAATAGTACTGTCTAGTTTTATAAAATATGCAACTGTTCCTATTATCAACATGGAGAGCGCCACGGGACATCCATTACAAGCACTAGCTGATGCTATTACCATTGAAGAATTTAAACCCAAGCACCGACCCAAAGTGGTTTTAACATGGGCACCACATCCTAAAGCATTACCTCAAGCTGTTGCCAATTCTTTTGTAGAAATGATGCAGTTACAAAAAAATATGAATTTTGTAATCACTCATCCAAAAGGGTATGAATTGAATCCTGAAATTACGAAAGATTCAAAAATTGAATACGATCAAGACAAAGCATTTGAAAACGCTGATTTTATTTATGCCAAAAACTGGAGTAATTATATTGAATACGGACAAATTACAAATTCTGATCCAAACTGGACGGTAACTGCTGATAAAATGAAATTAACTAACGATGCTAAATTTATGCATTGTTTGCCTGTAAGACGTAACATGATCGTATCAGATGAAGTGATTGATGGCCCTAACTCAATTGTGATTGAACAAGCCAATAATAGAACCTTCGCAGCACAATTAGTGCTTCAAAAAATATTAAAAAAATAAGGCACTGAGATGCAGAGGTTCTAAGGCGCTAAGTCTTCAGAGCCATTGTATCTGAAAACCTCTGAACCTTTTATAAATGGAAAATAAAAAACCGATAACGCTAATAAAAATTGGTGGAAATATCATTGATAACCCGATGGAATTGGCTCATTTTTTAACAGATTTTTCAATGATCGAAGGCTATAAAATGCTCGTTCATGGCGGTGGAAAATCAGCTACAAAATTAGCCGAAAGTATGGGTTTAGTTCCACAAATGATTGATGGAAGACGAATCACCGATGCCGCCATGCTAGAAGTAGTAGTCATGATTTATGCTGGCCAAATCAACAAAAATATTGTCGCACAATTACAAGCAAATTCCACCAATGCGATGGGTTTTTCTGGAGCTGACGGGAATTTAATTCAATCAGTAAAACGAAATCACCCCACAATAAATTATGGTTTTGTAGGTGATGTCAACAAAGTGAATACTCCCTTACTAGAAACGTTACTTTTAAACAATCTAGTACCCGTATTTTGCGCAATCACACACGATGGTAGCGGACAATTATTAAACACAAACGCAGACACGATTGCCAGTGAATTAGCAATCGCTTTATCAGAAGTTTTTGAGGTAACTTTGAATTACTGTTTTGAAAAACCAGGAGTTCTATTCGATACTGAAGACGATGCTTCAGTTATTGAAAACATAAATTCCGAATTATATGCAAAATTAAAAGCCGAAAAAGCCATACATTCCGGAATGATTCCCAAACTGGACAACTGTTTTAATAGTTTAAACAAAGGAGTTCAAAAAATAAAAATAGGGCATCACCGCATGTTGCAAGATGCAACGGCTATTTGTACAAATATCAAATTATAAAAAGTGAAACACAAGTCTCACCGATTTTGAAAAAATTTCTTTTCAATTTTAAAAAATCGGTTAATCTGTGGCTAAAATAAGTATGAAAAACATAGAAATCCTTACACAAGAAGCCATTGCGCTATTAAAAGCACTTATTGAAACACCTTCATTTTCCAGTGAAGAAGATCAAACAGCACTTTTAATCGAAAATTGGTTTACACAAAATAACATCCCTTTTAAACGCGAGAATAATAATGTTTGGGCTTTCAATCAACATTTTGATGCAAAAAAACCTACGCTATTATTGAATTCTCACCACGACACGGTAAACCCAAATCAAGGCTATACCAATGATCCTTTTCAAGCCATTGAAAAAGAGGGGAAATTATTTGGTTTAGGCAGCAATGATGCTGGCGGATGTTTGGTTTCTCTTTTAGCCACTTTTGTTCATTTTTATTCCCATGAAAATTTACCTTATAATTTGGTGATGGTAGCCTCTGCAGAAGAGGAAAGTAGTGGAAAAAACGGCTTAAACAGTGTTTTAAAGCACTTGCCTGAACTGGATTGTGCCATTGTGGGCGAACCCACTTTAATGCAATTGGCTATAGCCGAAAAAGGTTTATTAGTTCTCGATGTCATCGTAAAAGGTACCGCCAGTCATGCCGCACATCAAAATCTTGATAATTCCATTTACAAAGCAATTCCCGTAATCGAGTGGTTTAACGGCTATAATTTCGAAAAAATTTCGGAGGTTTTAGGCCCCGTTAAAATGACCGTAACCCAAATAAATGCCGGAAAACAACACAATGTAGTTCCTGCAGAATGCCATTTAGTTGTAGATATCAGGATAAATGATTGTTACAGCAATCAAGAAATTCTAGATACCCTAAGAGCAAATGTAATTGCAGAAATTAATCCAAGGTCCATGCATTTAAGCGCTTCTTCCATTCCTAGTTCTCATGGATTGGTGCAAGCCGGAATCGCATTAGGAAGAACCACCTACGGCTCGCCTACCCTTTCAGATCAATCGGTTTTGAGTTGCAAATCATTGAAACTAGGACCTGGTGAAACCCTGCGGTCACACTCCGCAAACGAATTTATATTTATACATGAAATAACAGAAGGAATCCAACTATATATCAACATACTAACTGATTTTTTCAAACAATAAAATGATTAGGAGCTAATCCCGCTATCCGTTACAATCTTTTATTTTTTTAAAGAAAAAAAATAAAAGGATTTTCACTATTATCGGGGCTATGAAAACGATTCCTATAGATCATGCAAGTTTCAAGATGAAACTTTAAACCTGAAACAAAAAACTATATGAAACTTTGGGAAAAAGGAATACCAACAGATAAACAAATCGAACATTTCACTGTGGGAAACGACAGGGAACTGGACTTGGTTCTCGCAAAATACGATGCTTTAGGTTCAATTGCACATGCTAAAATGCTCGGAAACATTGGTTTATTAACAGCCAATGAAACAGATATGATAATAGCCGCTTTGAACGAGATTATTGCTGATGTTACTGCTGGAAATTTCACAATTGAAGATTCCTTTGAAGATGTACATTCGAAAATTGAATATTTGCTAACAGAAAAATTAGGCGATGCCGGAAAAAAAATTCATACCGCGCGTTCTCGTAACGATCAAGTTTTAGTAGATGTAAATTTATACCTCAAAGATGTAGTGAAAGAGCTAAAAGCTCAAGTAAAAAACCTTTTTGATTTACTGATGGAATCAGCAGAGAAACATCAAAATGTATTATTACCTGGCTACACCCATTTACAAATTGCAATGCCATCTTCTTTTGGGATGTGGTTTTCTGCTTACGCCGAGACGTTAATTGATGATATCACAATGCTGAATGCCGCTTTAAAAATTGTAGATCAAAATCCATTAGGCTCGGCCGCAGGCTACGGGAGCTCCTTCCCTATTGATAGAACTTTTACAACGAAAGAATTGGGTTTTGAGACTTTAAAATTCAATTCGGTAGCTGCTCAAATGAGTCGTGGAAAATCAGAAAAAACAGTTGCTTTTGCCATGAGTAGTGTTGCCGCTACCCTATCAAAATTCGCAATGGACGTTTGTTTATATATGAGTCAGAATTTTGATTTCATTACTTTACCATCGCATCTTACAACAGGTTCCAGCATCATGCCACACAAGAAAAATCCGGATGTATTTGAATTGATTCGAGGAAAATGCAATAAAATCCAAGCCTTACCTTATGAAATTACGTTAATTACAAACAACTTGCCGAGTGGTTATCACAGAGATTTACAATTATTAAAAGAAGGTTTATTCCCAGCCATTCAAAACCTGAAAGCCTGCTTAGATATTGCAATTTTCTCCATAAAAGACATTGAAGTAAAAGACAATATTCTTGCTGATCGAAAATACAATTATTTATTTACGGTTGACACTTTAAATGAAATGGTAGTTGCTGGAACGCCGTTTAGAGATGCTTACAAAGCCGTTGCAGAACAATTGGAAAATGGAACTTTTACATCCCCAAAAGAAACCAAACACACACATGAAGGCAGTATCAACAATCTATGCTTGAACGAGATCATAGAAAAAATGAAAGCTGTCTTTTAAAAGTATTAATATTTATAAAAAACCGATTTGTAACACTCACAAATCGGTTTTTTTTAAAATAAGATATTGATTATTTTATTGTTATAGTCCGCAATTATTACGGCAGTAAAATTAACCTGCAGAGTTGCTACAGGTACAAAATACGTATTCGCTATATATTCTTCGACTTTTCTTAATGACGTTGAAGTTTAATTACTAGGTAGGTTTATTTACTTTGATACCAAAATCGATAAGTACTTAATAACAATTTAAAAAAGCGATTCCTAGAGCAACACTATGTGAACTAGTATATTTTTTGAATATCTTACAAACATTAGTTAAATCAAAACCTTCAAAATAATAAGTTTAGTTTTTTACTAGATAAACTCAACAAATTTCAAGACCAACAAATTTTGAAACATTGAAAATACAATTTAATGTAAAAGTTCGGCTTTTCTTATGCAAGATATTCTCTGTTTTAACCTTTTAACCAAAAACAATTTTTAAAGGTAAAACTATAGTACCATTAAGCGGGAGGTTTATTTTTATTTGTACTAATGAGCTTTGTAAAATAATGATATTCTTTACCTTATGACCTATCGATTTTTGACGTGTTTAAATAAGTAAATTTGTAGTAGTGTCATTATCTTAGCTCTTATTATTGTCAAAACACACTCCATTGCGTTTTAAAATCCATAATGATCTACAAATTGATTTATAGCTTTCGAGTTAAGATTCTCAAGTCAGTGAACATTACTTCAAATAGTAAATTTCGTAAAATAATATGGTTACAGCCAGCTTTTAAACTCAACAACCTAGATC
>NZ_MTCA01000267.1:0-3608 GCF_002150205.1 Flavobacterium sp. FPG59
ATTATACTTTTACTTTTGCAGAAAAATTAAAGTAACTAAGAATAATATTGATACTCGAAATTTTACATTACAAAAAATTAAAGGGTTTTTACTCTAAAAAATAAGCGTTGAATACACACAAACGAAATACCATTTTATTCTTTTTTTTTGCAACTGTACTCGTGCTACTGTTTTTTATGAACATTAGTTTTGGATCCATATCCATTCCGTTTAAGGATGTGGCAACGAGTCTAACGGGAGGTCAAGCTAGTAAAGCAACATGGGAATATATCATCATGAATTATCGCTTACCAAAGGCAATAACTGCTATTCTTGCAGGTATAGGATTGTCTATAAGTGGCTTATTAATGCAAACCTTGTTTAGAAATCCTCTAGCAGGGCCTTATGTATTGGGTTTAAGCTCAGGTGCCAGTTTGGGGGTAGCGTTTGTAATTCTGGGCGCAGGAATACTTCCTTCTTTCTTAACTCCTTTTTTACTTTCGGCGTACGGCGTAGTTATTGCTTCTACAATAGGAAGTGCATTAGTCTTACTTGCGGTTTTATTTGTTTCACAAAAACTAAGAGATACCATGGCTATACTCATTGTAGGGCTTATGTTTGGGAGTTTTACCAGTGCCATTGTTGGAGTATTATCATATATGAGTACCGCGGAGCAATTACAAAAATTTACTTTTTGGTCTATGGGCAGTTTGGGTAATTTATCTTGGACATCCGTATTTGTGCTTGCTGTTTGTGTAATTATAGGACTTTTTTTAAGTGTGGTAAGTATAAAACCATTGAATGCTTTATTACTTGGAGAAAATTATGCTCGCAGTTTAGGTTTAAATTATCAAAAATCAAGGTTGATCATCATTGTTGCTACTAGTATTTTGGCTGGTAGTATTACCGCATTTGCTGGACCTATAGCGTTTGTAGGACTTGCTGTGCCACATGTAGCCAAGTTGATTTTTCAAACAAGCAATCATACCATACTTTTTTGGAGTACTTTAATTTTTGGAGGTATAATAATGCTTATTTGTGATTTACTTTCAGAGATTCCAAGCTTGAATCTTAGTTTACCCATAAATGCCATTACGTCCATTATAGGTGCGCCCATGGTGATTTGGCTTATGGTTCGAAAACAAAAAATGATAGGCTAATGGAACACGCAATACTACTGGAAACATCAAAAATTAGCATTGGTTACTACCATAAAAAAGAATCCACTGTGGTTGCCGCTGATGTTTCAATTACATTAAAAACAGGCAAGCTCATTGCACTTATAGGTTCAAATGGAATAGGGAAATCAACTTTATTAAAAACCATTACAGGCATACAAAAACCTCTATCTGGAGAAGTTTTATTGCTTCATAAAAATGTTTCTTCCTATAATTCTTTGGCTTTGGCCAAAAATTTAAGCATTGTACTTACAGAAAAGCTTCCGCCAAGCAATTTAACGGTTTATGAGCTAATTGCCTTAGGACGTCAACCGTACACCAACTGGATAGGTAAATTATCTGCTGAGGATAGTGACAAAATCAATCAAGCCATGCAATTAACTCAAATTTCTCATTTGGCTGATAAAAAGCATTATGAAATAAGTGACGGGCAATTGCAAAAAGTATTGATTGCAAGAGCATTAGCACAAGATACCCCACTAATCATTCTGGATGAACCCACCACTCACTTGGATTTACTGCATAAAGTAGCGCTGTTAAAATTGCTAAAAAAACTAACCCATGAAACCGGTAAATGCATCTTGTTTTCTACCCATGATATTGATATGGCTATACAAATGAGCGACGAAATGATTATTATGACTCCCGGAAATGTAGTACAAGATGAACCCTGTAACTTGATTAAAAAAGGTAGTTTTAATACCCTTTTTAAAGATGACCATATTGTTTTTGATCCTGAAAAAGGGAAGTTTGTGATTACAGGTTAAGCCCCCTAACCCCCAAATGGGGGAATAAAATACTTGTTGTAAAATGGTTAAACACTAATTTCGTAAAGGGATTACGCTTGGGGCGCAAAAAAAAGTCATACTAGTTTTTTATGAATTGAAATGTTTATTTTGAACCATATAAGGCAAATAAGGGCATATACGTTTTGTTTTAATTATGTGCGTATGTGTAAAAGTTCACGCTAAGAAGATAAAATCAACTTAAAAAATTAGTGACTTCTTCATACTAATTTGTGTTTTTTTGAAACATATAAGACATATAAGGTTATATAAGTTTTGTTTTAAAATATATTCCAGAAAAAATTAAATCACAAAGATTCACAAAGAAGTCACAAAGTACGTAAACAATTAACCCAGCGCAATCTGTCTTTTCGCCTCTCCTACTACAAAAGCAACTGAATTAGCAATATTAAAACTACGAATTAAGGCTGACATCGGAATTTTAAGTTGATTTTCTTTGGCAAACAAATCTAATACTTCTTGGCTCAAGCCCACACTTTCTTTACCAAAAACCAACCAATCACCGTCTTGAAATTCGATATTCAAATAGGAATGGACTGCATGTGAACTCATTAGAAAAACTCTTGAGGTATCCGGAATAACTTTCATCCACTCTGCGACATTTTGGTATTCCGTAACATCAAGATGCACCCAATAATCCAATCCAGAACGTTTGAGGTTTTTATCATTGATAACAAAGCCAAAAGGGTGAATAAGGTGCAAACGACTTTCGGTACCCACACACAATCGGCCAATATTTCCAGTATTATTTGGAATTTCAGGTTCTACTAAAACGATGTTTAACATTTTATACTTTATTAAAAGGTTTAAAAATTAAAAGATTAAAAAAAACTAGTACTACCTTTTAAATTTCTATTTGAAAATTTTCTACTTCTATAACTTCTCCAGCTTGTAAATCGTTAAGATGTACATTGCCAATTCGAACACGAACCAAGCGTAAGGTGGGAAATCCAACGGCTGCAGTCATTTTTCGTACTTGACGAAATTTTCCTTCGTTTACAATAATTGAAGCCCAGGTTGTAGGTCCGTGTCTTTCATCCCTAATTTTTTTTCCGCGTGGGCCAAAATTAGGAATTTCATTCAAAATAAAGGCTTGACAAGGCTTGGTTTTATATTTAGTCCCATTGAAACCAATTTCAACTCCCTCTTTTATTTCATCAATAGCTTGCTGTGTAATTACACCATCTACTTGTACATAGTATTCTTTATCGACTTTCTTACTTCTAATTGCTTCACTTTCTTTACCGTCGGTTGTCAAGAGCAATAACCCTTCTGAATCTTCATCTAATCGACCAATAGCCATAGTGCCATCTGGAAAATTGTAGAGTTCACCCAACAAGCGTTTTTTTCGTTTGAGGTCATAAATAAACTGACTTAAAAAGCCATAAGGCTTGTGAATGATGAAATGGCGGTGCATGAATTAAAATCTTTTTTGGCAAATATAGTGGGTTATTCCATTTTTATGAAAGAGATTTCTTTTTTGAGCTATAAAAAGCTACATTTTTTAATTTATTCACACTATTAAAAAATATAAATTTAACGAATTGATCATTATTTAACAAAATATTAGCTAAATTAGCAAAAACATTAATTTAATCTATAGGCAAGATTATCATCATTACATAAAAAAAACAGGTATTTATAC
>NZ_MTCA01000126.1:0-8689 GCF_002150205.1 Flavobacterium sp. FPG59
GACCTCGACTGGATTCAAACCAGTAACCTCTTGAGCCGTAATCAAGTGCGCTATTCAGTTGCGCCACGAGGCCTTTTTGCGAAGCGACTTATTGTCTTGCTTGCGGGTGCAAATATAGGTATAAAAGTGTAATTTGCAAGTGTAAAATTGTAAAAAAATAAAAAAAAATGATTTTAAAAAATTATATCCGTGATATTCAGGGGTTTCCAAAGGAAGGAATTTTGTTTAAAGACATCACTCCACTGCTTCTTGATCCCGAAGCAAGGAATGGATGCCTTCAAATACTGTTAGCAGGTGTTGAAAATTTAAAAATTGATAAGGTTGTTGGGGTTGAGAGCCGTGGTTTTTTCTTTGGAACTTTATTAGCTCATGAATTGAAGGTGGGTTTTATCCCAGTTCGGAAGCCTAATAAATTGCCTTATGAGACCATTTCGGCTAGTTATGATTTAGAGTATGGCACAGATAGTCTAGAAATTCATGTAGATGCTATACAAAAAGGGGATCGTGTACTTGTTCATGATGATGTTTTGGCTACCGGCGGAACGGCAAAGGCAGTTTGTGAACTTGTAGAAAAGCTAGGCGGTGTGGTTGTTCAATGTAATTTTTTGATGGAACTGCGTTTTTTGAACGGAAGAGATAAAATTTTAAATCATGTTGTATTTGCTGCTATGACCTACTAGCGTAAGGCACGAGTGGTAACGTAATACCTGTAACCAATAATTGCCATCTGCCATTTTTTGGCTTTGGCCAAGTCCAAACGTTGTTTTGTAAAGCTAGGTAGAATGATTTTGTTGATTTGAGCTAATATTTTAAACATCTTTATTTTTTTTCAAAGGTATAAAAAAGACGGTCATGATTTGGACCGTCTTTTTTGTAATAATGAAAATTATATTATTGTTTGTTTAAATTGTCTCGAGTTGCATCTTTTCTGGCCTGAATGGCATCTTTTCTAGCTTGCATTGCATCTTTTTTGGCTTGTTCGCTATCAATTTTAGCTTGCATTGCATCTTTTCTTGCTTGAACTGCATCTTTTTTGGCTTGTTCGTTATCTTTTTTAGCCTGAATGGCATCTTTTTTAGCTTGTTCGTTATCAATTTTAGCTTGAATGGCATCTTTTTTAGCTTGTTCTTCATCTATTCTATATTGAATCTCCTCATTTACAACTTCTATTTCTTTAGCCTTCCTTTTCTCATTTTTTTTATTTTCAATTTTAAGTGATGAAGTTGTAATCTCATGTGCTCCATTTGCAGCATCAGTGCCGTATTTTGCAATAGCTTCTTTGGGTTCTAATGTTCTTTCGCTTACTATTTCATCATTAATTGATAAGCGAATGGGTTGATTTTTTGATTGTTTAACTCCATTGATAACGAGTAAATATTTCACTCCATCTTTTTCAAAATTATTAATAGAAAAATAATCATCATCATCATTAGATTTCTTTGTTTCTGAATCGCTATCTTTTACTTCAACTTCAATTTTTTCAGCATTCTTTTCTGTGGCTTTAAAATGGTTGCTCAGATGACTGTTTTTCTTTTTATCGGCCATGAAACCAAAAATAACTTTTTTATCATTTTCGGTTTTAGCAAAGATTTTAAAAGGTTTTATAGGTGTTGTTTCTTTAACACTATAAATTTTTATTTCATTGTTGCTGCTTTTTAGAACAACTTTTATTTGAGTAATTTCATTGTTGTCATTGTATTCTAAATCTGTGAAAGTTATTTGAATGCCAAATTCTTCTTTAAAAAAATCTTTTTCAGCATTTAGCTCTTCTTTTGTTGAGGTTGAGTTTATTTCTAATTCAGTGGTGACTGAGTTTAAGGTGGTCTCTTGAGTAACTTGTTTTTTCTCTTGTGCAATTACTTCAATTTGAAATAAAAGTACAAACGCTACTAGAGCTGGAGCAATTACTACATATTTCCATGAATTCCATTTTTTTGATTGATTTTTGTTTAACATAACGATTCGTTTTTTGATTAATGATTGATAAAAATGATTGGTAATGGCAACACAGTTTTCGTGTGTTGTTATTTTTAAGAGCGTGAATTGATACGCTTTTTTGTCGGATATTTTTTTAGTAGCTTCACTATCAGCAATGAATTCTAGATTTTGCAAGATTGCTTTTTTATACAACCAAGCAAAAGGATTGAACCAAAATACAACACAAAATAGTCTTGAAATTAATACGTCAACAGTATGGTTTTGCTCGCTGTGTACTTTTTCATGTTCCAAAATATTTTCTAATTCGGCTTTGCTGTATAAGGTAGAATTGTAAACAATAGTATTGAAAAAAGAGAAAGGCGCTATGTTTTCTGTGGTGTCAATGTATTTAAAATCGGCTTGATTTTTAAAGTGTTTTCCTTTTAATACACGGTGTAAACTATAAAAATCCAAAGCAAGTTTTAATAGAAAAAGAAGCATACCAATGGCATATAGCATTCCAATAACTAAGTACCAATTGATTTCCGAAATATCCTTTTCAGAATTAGTGGTTAGTGGAATTTGGGACCAGTCAATTGTGTTTGTGCTTGGTTCAACCCAAACAATTTTTGTAAAAGCTACCAATGGTAAAACAACCGAAGTGAATAAACCCAATACTAAAAACCATCGGTTGCTGGTAAAAAAAGTTTCTTTACGCAGTAAAAAATGATACGCTACGAAAAAAAGTGCTAGTAAGCCACTGGATTTTATGAGATATAAGTAAAGTGCTTCCATGCTGGTTTTAGTTTTTGGTTAGTTGGTTTTAAATAGCTTAGTTGCTTTGTTCTTGTTGCTCAATCATGGCCAAAATTTCACGTAATTCAGCTGCTGATATTTTTTCTTCTTTGGCAAAATGACTTACCATATTTTTATAAGAACTGTTAAAGTAATGGTCAATTGCAGTGTGCATAAAACGTTTTCTGTATTCTTCAAGGGATACTACGGGAAAGTATTGGTGAGTGTTCCCAAAAGCATTGTGTGATACAAATCCTTTTTCTTCAAGATTGCGCACTATAGTAGAGAGTGTGTTGTAATGCGGTTGCTCCTCGGTGATTTCGGCCAAGATTTCTTTTACAAAAGCTTTTTTGAGCTTCCATAATATGTGCATGATTTCCTCTTCTTTATTAGTCAGTTTTTGCATGATCTTTTTTATTTGATTCAAACTTACAACTATATTTTTAGTTTGCGAACTATTTTTATAGTTATTTAACTAAAATTATAGTTTTTGTAATGGGTTGTATGTTTTTAAATAGTCTAAATGTCTGTTATATATTGTTTTAGTGTTTCAGGTTGGGCCGCGTGAGGGATAGGAGCAAACCGCCGCAGCGGTGAGGATAGCCCGACCGTAATCTAAAAAAGGGGCTTATTCAACGCTATGTTGATAAGCCCCTTTTTAGATTAGGGTCACGCCCAAATTATAAAATTATTTAGATCGTTTTTCCTGCTGAACTAGTTTTTGTAACCACATGCAACCTGCAACGGCAAAAATCCCAAGTGTTCCCATAATGAACCAATTTGCTTGATAACCCCAACTGTCAATAATTTCCAAACCTGTTTTTGAACTGGCAATATGCGCCAAACTAAAACTCATGGTAAACAAAGCCATATAGCGGCCTTCATGACCTTTTGGTGCTCTGCTAAGGGCAAAGGAATTGGAGAATGGAAATATAAACATCTCGCCAAAAGTGATAAAAATAATACTAACCACTAAGATGCCAGCCCAAATATTAAGCAATAAAACGTAAAAACTAAGTGCCATAAGTAAGGATCCCCAAAGGATTATTTTAAGTTTTTTGATATTTTTTCTTTGGCTAAAACTTACAATGGGCATTTCTAGAAAGAAAATTAAAAGACCATTTAGGGACAATAAAAGTCCGCTTTGAAACTCCGTTAATCCAAATTTTTCATTGTGATAGAGCGGTAAAGTGGTGAAAAGTTGGAAGAACAATACGGCAGTTATAAAGCATACAAAAAGAAAAATCCAAAATATTTTATCTTTAAAAACGGATGCTGGAATCTCTGTTTCACTGGAACTGCTATTCAAATCTGATGGTTTTTTGCGTTCTTTTACGAGCAGTGTAAAAATTAAAATAGAAATGATACAAGAACTCCCATCAACCCAAAATAAGCCGCTGTAGCCCATATTCATGATGATTAATCCTCCTAATGCTGGTCCTGCCGTAAAACCAAGGTTTACCGCAAGGCGCACTAATGTCAAGGCTCTGGTACGATTTTCAGGTTTTGCATAGGTAGCTAGTGAAACGTACATGGCGGGACGAAACATATCAGCAACAGTCATGATCACAAACATTCCGGCACACAATCCCCAAAATGTTCTTATGTACTGAACCATAAAAAGCAATAGTCCGCTAGTGAATAAGCTGAATATCATAATTTTGTAAAACCCTATTTTGTCTGATAATTTACCTCCCAACCAAGAGCCAAGCATGGATCCAAAGCCAAAAGCTACCATAATCCAGCCCACTTGCGCATAGGAAAAATGTAAATCCTCCTTTAAATATTTCGATAAAAAGGGAAGCACCATGGTTCCGGCACGATTAATAAAAGTAATTAAGGTAAGGATCCAAATTTCTCTGGTAAATCCTCTAAAATTATTGATGTAGCGTTGAAAAGCAGTTTGCAGCATAAAGTAGTTTTGTGAGTTACAAATTTACAATGTTTTTTAGGAGCTTTTTCCAGCTATTCGCTACAA
The DNA here is from genome assembly GCF_002150205.1 of Flavobacterium sp. FPG59. Lineage (NCBI taxonomy): Bacteria > Pseudomonadati > Bacteroidota > Flavobacteriia > Flavobacteriales > Flavobacteriaceae > Flavobacterium > Flavobacterium sp. FPG59. The sequence continues at coordinate 4,691 of NZ_MTCA01000126.1, forward strand.
TCTTGTATTTTTTCAAAAAGAAAAAAATACAAGGATTTTCGCTGCTATCTGGGCTAGGGAATAGGCTATTCATGACGTTTCTTGTTCTTCAATTTTCATTGTAGTATTGTAACTTTTACACTATTTTTGCATAAAAATCAAACCATTGAAAACTGTCCTAACCATTTTTATCTGTTTACAACTCACTTTTGTTGTGGCGCAAGAGTCTTATAATGCTGAGGCCGTAGCTCAGTTTCAACAAGAATTAAACGCACAGTATTCAAACCCAGAAAAAAGTCCGCTTACAGCAAAGGATTTGGCAGTTTTTAAATCATTAGATTTTTTTCCCGCAAACCCAACTTATTTTGTGACTGCAAAATTAGTTAGAACACCTAGTGAGCAACCTTTTTTAATGAAAACATCAACCGATAGAAAACCAACTTACATTAAATACGGTGAAGTTTATTTTACTATGGATGGTCAAGAATTTAAGTTGAATGTATATCAAAATATGGAGTTGTCTAAAAAAAAGGAATACGTCAATTACTTATTTCTACCATTTTCGGATGTAACATCAGGTCATGAAAGTTACCTTGGCGGGCGATACATAGATTTACAAATACCTGAGGGTGATGTTATAACAATAGATTTTAATAAGGCATACAATCCGTATTGTGCGTATAATCCCGGTTATTCTTGTCCCTTAGTTCCATTAGAAAATGATTTGAATGTTGCTATTAAGGCTGGTGTTAAAAAGTTTCACGAGTAATGGAATTTTTTAATTTACATACGCATCACTTTACAAATCAACCTGGAATACTGGAGTTGGTGAATCAATATCCTCATGAACTTGATGCGAAATTCCCTTTTTATTCTATCGGGATTCATCCTTGGTATATCACAGAAGAACGAGTTGACGCTGATTTAAAAATCATTGAAACACAATTACAACAATCTAATTGTCTTGCAGTAGGTGAATGTGGGTTGGATAAACGCATTGAAATTCCGCTAGAATTACAGCAAGTAGTTTTTGAAAAGCAATTGCTTTTGGCACAAAAATTCAATAAACCAGTTGTCATTCATTGTGTAGCCGCTTTTGATGAATTGATTGTCATAAAAAGAAAGCTCAACATCTCAGTTCCGATACTTATTCATGGATTTTCTAAAAATGCAATTGTAGCTAAGCAATTGTTTGAGCAGGGATTTTACCTTTCTTTTGGAAAATATTTATTGCGTAATCCAGCTTTAGAGTCGGTTTTTAAAAGCATTCCCCAAGAACGTTTTTTTCTAGAAACCGATACTGTAGAAGATGGGATAAAAGCCGTTTATGAACGTGCTGCCCAATACAAAGAAACCACAGTCGAAGAAATTCAAAAAATCATAAATAATAACTTTAGTACTGTTTTTGGAATTCAATTTTAATTGGATAACATATAAACAATACACTTTTAAACATAAAAAAATGGCAGAATGGACAGAAAGAGCAGAACTTTTATTTAAAAAAGAAGGTTTGGCTAATTTACAAAATGCAAACGTATTAGTAGTAGGATTAGGGGGCGTAGGCTCATTTGCTGCTGAATTTTTGGCGAGAGCCGGAGTAGGGAAAATGACAATTGTAGATGGGGATGTGGTAGATATTACCAATATTAACAGACAATTGCCTGCTTTGCACTCTACAGTTGGACAACCAAAAATTACTATCGTTGGCGATAGATTGATGGATATTAACCCAGAATTGCAATTAACACGCGTGCAAGAATTTTTATCACCTGAGCGTGCTTTTGAGATTGTTACGGAGGAGTTTGATTATGTTTTGGATTGTATTGATAGTGTGACGCCAAAACTAAATTTAATCGTTGCAGCAAAACGCAAAAGAGTAAAAATCATCAGTAGCATGGGCGCTGGTGGAAAAATGGAAGCCTCTAAAGTAAAAGTGACTGATATTACGAATACTGTAAATTGCTTTTTTGCCAAAACAATTCGCAGACGCTTGAAAGAGCTAAAAATAGATAAATTAAAAGTTGTTTTCTCCTCTGAAATTCAAGACGAATCTAGTTTAAGAATGACCGATGGCTCTAATTTTAAAAAATCGTTTTACGGAACTAACAGCTATATGCCTGGTTTGTTTGGGTTGTATGCCGCTGAAACGGTGATTCGTTATTTGATTAAAAAATAGTAATGTCTTTTTTATGTCTGTATTCAATTATAATTAATTCATAACTAGTAATTCATAACTCACAATTCATAACTCATAATTTAAAATGATACAAACAGTAATTTTTGATATGGATGGCGTAATCGTAGATACAGAGCCGGTTCACCGCTACGCGTATTTCAAGCAATTTGAAGAGCTAAATATTGCTGTTACCGAGGAAATGTACACTTCATTTACAGGTTTTTCCACGCGAAATACCTTTCAGAAATTGAAAGAGTTATTTACAATTGACCAAGAAGTAGAGGATTTAATTCAGCGGAAACGTACTATTTTTAACGATGCTTTTGATAGCAAGGCAGATTTAGAATTGCTTGAAGGTGTTGAAAATTTAATTAAAGAATTACATCAAAATGGGATGCAATTGATTTTGGCCTCATCAGCATCTAAAGTCACCATTGAACGTGTTTTTAATAGGTTTAAGCTACACGACTATTTTACCCATAAAATAAGCGGGGAAGATTTTGTACAATCAAAACCACATCCTGCCATTTTTGAACATTCAGCAAGCCTTTCTATTGGCCAAAAAGAAAATTGTATCGTGATTGAAGATAGTACCAATGGCATTAAAGCTGCAAATGCAGCAGGAATTTTTTGTGTGGGTTATAACAGTGTACATTCTGCTGCTCAAGATTTGTCACTTGCAGATGTAATCATCAATCATTTTAACGAATTGAATTTCGAATTAGTCCAGGAAATCAAGGCTAAATTAAGGAATAATTAACATTTAAGAATATCTGAATTTGTAAATTTGAAAATCATAAAATAACAAACCATGAAAAAAATGATTATTGCGCTAGCCCTTTTTGTGGCTGGTTTAAGTGCTGAAGCACAGTTAAGAACACCTCAATCTAGTCCTAAAACTACCATAAACCAAGTTGTGGGATTAACAGATGTTGAAATTACGTATTCAAGACCAAGCGCTAAGGGTAGAGTAGTTTTTGGAAATTTAATTCCGTTTGGAAAAGTTTGGAGAACAGGAGCTAACGATAACACAATTGTTTCTTTTAGTGACGATGTAATTATTGATGGAAAAACATTAAAAAAAGGAAAATATTCTTTGTACACAATTCCTAAAATTGAAAGTTGGGATGTGATTTTCTATAAAACTACTGATAACTGGGGGAATCCAGAAGAATGGAAAGAAGAAAATGTAGTCTTGAAAACATCGGTTAAGCCAGAAACATTAAACAAAAGCGTAGAGACTTTTACAATAGGAGTGAGCGGTTTAGACAATAATTATGCTTTTCTAGAAATGTATTGGGAAAATTCATATGCAGCAGTAAAGTTTGAAGTGCCAACTCAACAAAAAACAACAGCTAACATTGAAAAAGTTTTAGCTGGTCCATCTGCTGGGGATTATTTCTCTGCAGCTCAGTTTTTGTTTCAATCTAATGGAGATGCTAACAAAGCATTGGCTCATGTTAACAAAGCATTAGACATGACAAAAGAAAAACCTTTTTGGTACAACAGATTGAAATCTTTGATTCAAGCAAAATTAGGCGATAAAAAAGGAGCTGTAGAAACTGCAAAAGCTTCCCTAGCAGCAGCAGAAATTGCAAAAAATCAAGATTATGTAAAAATGAATAAAGACAGTATTGCTGAATGGAGTAAGAGCTAAAAAGCAAAACAAATACTTTAAATCCCGAATTACTATGGTAGTTCGGGATTTTTTTTTAGGTGATAATCTTGGATTATGGGATTTTCAATAAGCCCCTTCCATATTAAATAATCTGTTTATATTTTATTGCTCAACTTCATGTATTCAATTTGAAAATTTGATAAAATCAATAATAAGAGTACTGATC
>NZ_MTCA01000240.1:0-4528 GCF_002150205.1 Flavobacterium sp. FPG59
CCTGCTAAACTGTGCTCAATGGTTTCAATTTTTGATAGAGCATCCGCTTCTTTCTTGCGCTCGTTTTCAATTACCTCTGGTTTAGCATTGGCAACAAATTTTTCATTTGACAATTTAACTTGAACTGATTTCAAGAAACCTTTTATGTAATTGAGCTCCTCTGTTAATTTTGCAATTTCGGCAGCTACATCGATTTTTCCAGTGATTGGAATAAAATATTCGTTAGAATTAACACGGAAAGAAAGTGCTCCCTCTACTTTATCTGAAACGTATTCTAAATCATTAATATTTCCTAATTTAACAACAACGCTATCAAAATAAGTTGACGCATTTTCATTATTTAGTACTCTAAAGTCAATAGCATCCTTAAAGGGTATGTTTTTATCCTTACGAATTGTTCTAATTCCTGAAATTACTTCTATTGTAGATTCGAAATTTGTAATTAATTGTGAATCAAATGATTTTAATTCTGGCCATGTTGCAACTATTAAAGCTTCTTCAGCCGTTCTCTCTGCAATTAAATGCCAAATTTCCTCAGTCAAGAAAGGCATAAACGGATGCAATAATTTAAGGTTATTTTCAAGCATTTCAATCGCTTTCGCAAAAGTTACGCTGTCAATTGGTTGCTGATATGCTGGTTTAATCATTTCTAAAAACCAAGAACAGAAATCATCCCAAACTAATTTATAAATAGCCATTAAGGCATCAGAAATTCTATATTTTTCGAAATTATCTTCAATTTCAGCTAGAGTTTGCTGCAATTTAGCTTCGTACCATTCAATTGCTACTTTTGATGATTCGGGTTGCTCAATTCTATCTGAAACTTCCCAACCTTTTATCAATTTGAAGGCATTCCAAATTTTATTGGTAAACGCTTTCCCTTGGTTGCACAACTCTTCATCAAACATAATATCATTTCCAGCAGAAGCACTCAAAAGCAATCCTACACGAACTCCATCAGCACCAAATTTTTCAATCAATTCTAAAGGCTCAGGAGAATTCCCTAAAGATTTAGACATTTTTCGGCGTTGTTTATCTCTTACTAAACCAGTCAGATATACGTTCGTAAAAGGTTTCTGCCCCGTGTATTCATACCCTGCAATGATCATTCTGGCTACCCAGAAAAACAAAATATCTGGACCTGTAACCAAATCATTCGTTGGATAATAATATTTAAAATCTTCGCTTTCAGGATCCATAATTCCTCCAAAAACAGACATTGGCCACAGCCAAGAAGAAAACCAAGTGTCTAATGCATCAACATCTTGTTTTAAATCTTTTGTTTCAAGTTCAAGGTTTAAAGTTTTCTCTCTCGCTAACTTTAAGGCATCATCAATATTCTCTGCAACTACAAAATCCTCTTTTCCATCACCGTAAAAATAAGCTGGAATTTGTTGTCCCCACCACAATTGACGGGAGATATTCCAGTCTCTAATATTGTTTAACCAATGTGCATAGGTATTATTGAAACGCGCTGGGTGCAATTTAATGTCACCATCCTCAAGCACTGATTTGATTGCTGGTTTAACTAATTCTTCCATTTTTAAGAACCACTGATCAGACAAGCGTGGTTCAATAACAGCTTTTGTTCTTTCTGAAGTTCCTACTTTATTAAGATGCGTTTCTGTTTTTGCTAAAGCACCTATTGTTTGCAATTCTATAGCAATAGCTTCCCGAACCACAAAACGATCTTGCCCTTGATAGTGCAATCCAAAACTATTTAAGGTTGCATCCTCATTAAAAATATCAATAATCTCCAGATTGTGCTTTTCTCCCAAGGTTTTATCATTCATATCGTGAGCAGGAGTCACTTTTAAACAACCTGTTCCAAATTCGATATCAACATACTCATCTTCAATGATTGGAATTACTCTTCCGCAAATTGGGACAATTACTTTTTTACCTTTTAAATGAGCAAATCGCTCATCGTTAGGATTAATGCAAATTGCAGTATCTCCAAAAATTGTTTCTGGACGTGTTGTAGCAATGGTTAGAAATTCTTCTGTACCCTCAATTTTATATCTAAGAAAAAAGAGCTTTCCTTGTTGTTCTTCATATATAACTTCTTCGTCAGACAAAGTTGTTTTAGCTTCAGGATCCCAATTTACCATTCGGTATCCTCTATAAATCAAACCTTTGTTGTATAAATCAACAAAAGATTTAATTACTGAAGCTGACATATCAGGATCCATAGTAAATTTAGTTCTTTCCCAATCACATGAAGCACCAAGCTTTTTTAATTGATCCAAAATTACTCCGCCATATTTATCTGTCCATTCCCAGGCATGCGATAAGAATTCCTCACGAGTCAAATCATTTTTATTGATTCCTTCTGCCTTCAACTTTGCTACAACCTTCGCTTCTGTTGCTATAGATGCGTGATCAGTACCAGGAACCCAGCACGCATTAAAACCTTTTAATCGAGCTCTTCTTATCAATACATCTTGTATGGTATTGTTAAGCATATGCCCCATATGCAAAACTCCGGTTACATTTGGTGGTGGAATTACTATGGTATATGGTGTTCTATGATCTGGCTCTGAGTGAAAATAATTATTCTTCATCCAGTAGTCATACCACTTATTTTCAATAGTTTTAGCGTCGAATTGTGCAGGAATTGTCATTTTATTTAGAGTTTTAAAACCGTTGTAGCATTCCTAAAAATGCAGCTCTTGTTTTTGGTCTGATATTTGTAATTCAATAAGTGAACAAAAGTAAATAATTAAGTAGACTATAAAAAGAGAAATAAAATTTTGTTCTATAATTATAAACAAGGTATATTTACCTAACCGAATCTAACAATTATAATGAAAAAAACGATTACATTACTTACATTAATTTTGTTTTCAAGTATTGGCCTGGCCCAAAACGGACCTAAAATTAATTTTGAAGCTCCTGACAATACCATTGATTATGGAAGAGTAAAAAATACTGAAAATGGAGTCAGAGATTTTGTTTTTACAAATACAGGTAACGCTCCGCTAGTTATTACAAATGTGTTATCTACAAACGGATGTACTTTCCCGTACAAACCTACAGAACCCGTGATGCCTGGTAAAACGAGTAGAATAAGTGTAAAATACAACATGACTCTTGGCCCAATAAGAAAAACAATTACAGTGGAATCTAACGCTGTAAATTATGAGGGTGGAAGAATTGCTCTAAAAATAAAAGGAGAAGTCGTTACAGACTAAAATAGTTTTAGCTGGATGACACATTATAAAATATCATCCAGTTGAAATTGAAATTTTAGTGGTAAATTATTGCGTTCCACCTCTAAAGAGATCCACTTTCTGTGTTCTGATTTTAATATTGAATTAATTTCTTGCAAAGACATATCAAAAGGATTTCTTTCATTAATTTTAATAAGCACATCACCACTTTTTAATCCAGATAGCGCCGCAGCTGAATTTTTTCTAACATGTGCAATTTCATATATGGGTTTTAACTGAAACATATATTTAAAATCATTAGGATAAAGTGTAATCCCTCCACTTCCATTATTATAACCAAAGTTTGATCGCACGGTATGCATTTTTACGGTTTCTTGAACCCACTCAAGACCACTATGTTCTAACTCAATTCCACTTTTATTATAACTAAAAGGAGTTTTAAAATTCCTATTTCTCTTTAAAAAAAGCTGTTGGTTAGGATAATCGAAGACAACTTTAAATCTTCGCATTATTTCACCTCCTACTGAACCTATCCTGTCTTGAACCATAGAAACATTTTTTGTAGAAACACTGTCTGGAAAAGCAGCAATAGGATTATCAAAATAGAAAGATCCTAACTCAAAACGAGTAATTTTAGCTCTCTTTCCCTCAATATCTCCACTAAACCCTCTACCTAAAAAGTCGTCAAAATTCTTAGCCGGTATTTGTAAATTTTCATTAGTGTTCTTAAATAACCAAACTGCATCACTATTACCTGTATCAATGAGTAATTTTACAGGCAGCTGCTTTTCTGCAAGGCTTACATTGGTTGTAATATATGGTTTTGACTTTTCTACAGATATGGGTAAAACAGTTGCTTTCCTAGATACTTTTTGTTGGTGCTTTTTATTGTCTTTATAAACAATGATTTTTTTGTGCAGGTAATCAATTTCTACTAAATTATTTCTGAAAAAATGATATCCAATAATTCCATTCACAGGAATCCCCACATAAGAAGAAAAATTAAATTCAGGATCTAAAACAATATACAACAAATGATTCCTATTCGTCATATTACCAAAGGAAAGCATGTTATTAGTAGACTTTAAACCCTCCACAGATTTTTGACTGCCCAATCCTTTTAAAATGATTTTTTCGGTGTTTATAAATCTTAAATCTTTTTTTTCTTCAAGACTAAAAAGAATGGTTTCAGTAACACCTGTATCTAATAAAAAATTTAGTTCTATACCATTTACTTTTATAGGAACAAAAACTAAATTATTGATCAACTGAAAAGAAATAACTTCTTTTGTGAAATTTCCTTCAAACTGGAAACCATTTTGAGAATAAACAGGGCGTATTATAAACAATAAGAA
>NZ_MTCA01000174.1:0-6541 GCF_002150205.1 Flavobacterium sp. FPG59
ATATTGTCTTGTGCACATTAACATTACATCATTTCAAAAACCATGAAATTGAAGATTTATTAAAAGTTTTCTATAAGAATTCATCGATAGGAATTGTAATTAATGATTTACATCGAAGTCCAATTGCTTACCGCTTATTTCAAGGGTTATGTTTTGTATTTCAATTGAATGATATGTCCAGAGAGGATGGCCTGACTTCTATTTTAAGAGGTTTTAAAAAAGAAGAATTAGTAGATTTCTCAAAAAAATTAAATTTTAAAAAGTATACAATTCATTGGCGATGGGCTTTTAGATACCAATGGATAATTTCAAAAATATGAGTGTAAAAATCAAAACAGTTACTAAGCAGTTACCCAAATATTCTAAAAATACGGATGAAATTATCCCTTTTTTGGATGCTTGGCTTGTAGGGCAAAACGAGCGTTTTATTAGAAAAGTAAAGAAAATTTTTGAAGGAGCTGCAGTTGATAAACGATATTCTATTATGGATCCAATTGAAGTGTTTACCAAAACTTCTTTTGAAGAAAGAAATGACATCTATATACGCGAAGTGATTGATTTAGGCGAAAAGGTTTTAGAAAAAGCGTTAGAAAAAGCCAAGTGGAAACCTGAAGATTTAGATTACATTATAACGGTAAGTTGCACCGGAATTATGATACCATCTCTAGATGCATATTTAATTAATAAATTACAATTGCGCCAAGATATTGTGCGACTTCCCGTTACAGAGATGGGTTGTGCTGCAGGAATTTCAGGAATTATCTATGCAAAAAACTTTTTGCAGGCCAATCCTGGAAAACGTGCAGCTGTAATTGCAGTTGAAAGTCCAACAGCTACATTTCAATTGGATGATTTTTCTATGGCCAATATTGTGAGTGCCGCCATTTTTGGCGATGGAGCGGCTTGTGTGCTTTTATCATCACATGAAGACGACGACGGACCAGAAATTCTAGCTGAAGAGATGTATCATTTTTATGACAACATACACATGATGGGTTTCAAATTAACGAATTCTGGATTGCAAATGGTCTTAGATATTGAAGTTCCCGAAACGATTGCTTCGCATTTCCCTGATATTATTCATCCCTTTTTAGAAAAAAATAATTTAAAAATGGAAGATATTGATCATTTGATTTTTCATCCTGGAGGAAAGAAAATAGTACAAACGGTAGAAAGTTTGTTTTCCAGTTTGGGTAAAAATATAGACGATACAAAAGAGGTTTTACGATTGTACGGAAACATGTCTAGTGCAACGGTTTTATATGTTTTAGAACGAATAATGGACAATCAGCCTAAAAAAGGGGAAAGGGGTTTAATGTTGAGTTTTGGTCCAGGATTTTCTGCCCAAAGAGTTTTGTTACAATTTTAATTCACTTTTAAAAGCAATGACAAACCAAGAGATCATATCCAAGTTACCGTATTCTAAATCGTTTCTCTTTGTAGACGAAATAATTTCAATTGATGAAAATGGAGTAGAAGGAACCTATACTTTTGATGAAAATCTTGATTTTTATAACGGACATTTTAAAGACAATCCAGTGACACCCGGAGTAATCTTGACAGAGGTGATGGCACAAATTGGCCTAGTATGTTTAGGTATATTTTTATTAAATGAAAGCTTAAATAAAAATATTGCAATTGCTTTAACATCAACAGATATTGAATTTTTAAAGCCTATTTTTCCTAACGAAAAAGTAACCGTTTTTTCCCAGAAAATTTATTTCAGATTCGGAAAATTAAAATGTAAAGTAATCATGAAAAATGAAAAAGAAGAAGTGGTGTGTACAGGAACAATTGCTGGAATGATAATTTCTAAATAAATGAAAAAGAGAGTTGTTATTACTGGGCTAGGTGTTGTTGCTCCGAATGGAGTTGGACTTGATGCGTTTACACATGCCATCAAAAACGGAATTTCAGGAATTAAGCATGATCCAGAGTTAGAAAGATTGAAATTTTCTTGTCAAATAGCGGGAAAACCTGAAATTTCTAATGAATTAACATTGCATTATTTTTCAGAACTAGAGTTAAGAAATTTCAATTCATCTGGAATTTTGTATGGTGTAATAGCGGGTATTGATGCATGGAAAGATGCCGGATTATCTTTAAAAATAAATGAAGAACCAGATTGGGATAGCGGAACTATTTTTGGAACAGGAACCTCTGGAATTGATAAATTTCGTGAAAGCATCTATAAAATTGATGATTTTCAAACCAGAAGATTGGGTAGTACTGCCGTAGCGCAAACTATGAATAGTGGTGTAAGCGCTTATTTAGGAGGTAAATTAGGTTTAGGTAATCAAGTTACTACAAATTCTTCGGCCTGCACAACGGGTACAGAAAGCATTTTGATGGCTTATGACCGCATAAAATCAGGTCAAGCCAAACGAATACTAGCAGGAAGCACTAGTGATTCTGGCCCTTACATTTGGGGTGGTTTTGATGCTATGAAAGTGTGTACTTTTAAGCACAATCAAGATCCAGAACACGGCTCAAGGCCAATGTCAGAAAGTGCTTCAGGATTTGTTCCGGGTAGTGGAGCAGGAGCTTTAGTTTTGGAGGATTTACAAACAGCACTTGAAAGAGGTGTAACTATTTATGCCGAAGTTTTAGGTGGGCATGTTAATTCTGGAGGTCAGCGAGGACTTGGTACAATGACAGCACCAAATCCTGTTGCTGTGCAGAAATGTATTCAAAATGCCTTAACAAATGCTGGAATTTCAGCAAATGAAGTTGATGCAATCAACGGACATTTAACAGCTACATCAAAAGATAGTTTAGAAATTCAGAATTGGAGTGAAGCTTTGGGCAGAAAAGGAAATGATTTTCCATACATAAACTCCTTGAAATCAATGGTAGGCCACTGTTTGTCAGGTGCCGGCAGTATCGAAAGTGTAGCCTCAATATTACAATTATATCAAGGATTTATTTTTCCGAATATTAATTGTGACGATTTGCATCCCGAAATCACAGCAATAATTGATGAATCGAGAGTACCACAACAACTAATAGAAAAAGAATTAAATATCATTGCTAAAGCTAGTTTTGGTTTTGGTGATGTGAATGGTTGTGTTATATTTAAAAAATATAAATCCCATCATTAACCAATAAAAAGGGAATGAAGCCTTGGTCAAAATTATTAATAGTAATTAGGAATGACTTTTAAAATTTTAAAAACTCTAAATTAAACAACATTAAGTATGAATAAAGAACAAACCATTCAAGAATTAAAAAATATAGTAAAACCATACATTCAAAATCAAGAAGCATTTGATTTAATGACCATTAACACTGATTTTATTAATGATTTAAAGATAAACTCAGCAAATTTAGTGGATGTAATTTTAGACATAGAGGAGAAGTACGATATTATAATTGATAATGAAGCTATGGAACGCATGATCAACGTAGAGGCAGCATTAGAAATTATTGAGGCAAAATTATCCGAGAAAAATTAACGAGTACAAATTAAAGGTTTGTAAATGATTGGAAACGATATTGTAGATTTGGCTTTAGCCAAAAAAGAAAGCAACTGGAAACGTAACGGATATTTAAATAAAATTTTCACTACTAAAGAGCAATTCTTAATCAAAAATGCTGTAGACTCAGAAGTAATGGTTTGGAATTTATGGACTAGAAAAGAAGCAGCCTATAAAATTTTTAATAGAGAGACAGGTAAAAGAGGCTTTTTTCCATTGCTTTTAGAGTGTATCTTTGATGATGAAAAAACCGGAAAAGTGGTTATTCTAGATAAAAGCTATTTCACCAAAACTATTATAGATGATAACGCTGTTTATACTGTTGCTGTAATTCATGAACTAGATTTCAAAAAAGTATCAATCATAAATCCAGAAACAGCATCAATTGTAAAAAAGAATTCTATTCCATTTATCATTGATGCTGCAACATCAACAGAAAAACCAATTTCTATTACACATCACGGTAGGTTTTGGAAAGGGGTAATGCTTGTTGGCTAAGAGTTATTTAATACCTAATCTAGATTTTAATTTTAAAAACAACAGCGCTGTTTTATAAGCATCATCTGCAGCAGAATTGCGATCACTAACCGGAATTTTATAAAACTCACAAAGCTCATCAAGCGGACTGTCTTTATCAGTACTATCTTGAAGTTTTCTATGCATAACATCAATGTCTAGTGCTTCATTTTTCAACCTTCCACAATCCATTCTTTCTAAAGCTTCATTGATCATATCTACATCAAAATCAACATGGTGTCCTACCAGAACTGCATTTCCTATAAACTCTAAAAATGACTTTAAGGCTTCGGGCTCACTAACTTTTTTAATTTTACTTTCTACTAAAAATTCATTAGTCAAACCGTTATCATGAAAATATTTATACTGTGTTAAAACAGCCTCAAAATTTTCCCCAACCAAAATTGAATTATTAATCACCGAAAAAGATCCAATAGATAAAATAACATCATTTTTAGGATTTAAACCCGTAGTTTCAGTTGAAAACACCACAAATCTGGATGATTTTTTATCAAATTTAGCTACATAAGCTTTCCAGAAATCTGGATATTCTTTATTGATATTTTTTAACCAATCTAACATATTATGAAAATTGTGTAAGTTGAAATTTACTTTTTATTAATTCCTCTAAATCGCGCATAGGAGCGAGAGCATTTTTTAATTTTTCCTTGTCAATTTTTGATAATTCTTCAAGTTTAATGTATTGTCCATCAGAATCATTTTTCAACCCTTCAAGAGTTCTAAATTTAGATAAAGTAAGAAAAGCTTCGGCGCAGTTCAAATACGTTTCAGCATGCTTGGGATCAGCTATTGACAATTGTTTAAAACGCTGGAATGTATTGTTAATTCCTTTTATTTCAAAAGATAAACAAAACAATCTAGCACCATCTATTAAAGGCATAAGAGCACGGGTTTTAATATCAAATTGATCTTTATGTTCACCTTCTTCTACTACATTAAATTTCTTGAAAAATGTTAAAGGAGAATTGTCTCTCAAGGCATCATTCCCCAGAAAATCAAAGAAAAGGGTACTGTTTTTGACATTTTTAAATATTATTGAACTAATTGCATCTTCTATTTTTTGTTCTCCAAAAATGATTTCATAATCAAAAAATATACTACTCAAATCAGCGCTGTTTTCACCTGGAGTATTCATCCAGTTATCATATTGTTTTATCCAGTCTGTCAATGATTTACACCACAACATATTACTACCCATGTGTCCATTAGGACAGGATGAGTATCCTATTTTTTCAAGGGTTGCGGTAGTCTTTTTTCCTAATTTCAAAAAATAATCTTTTACATCTCGGTACTTATCAGCAGCTACATCTTCAAAAATTAAAATACTATCCTGATCTGTAAGTAATAATTGCTCTTTTCTACCTTGACTCCCTATACCTAACCAAGCAAAACGGGCAGGAGGAGAGCCTAAATCTAAAATTGACAATTCAACAGCACGTTTTAGTAAAGCCAAATTAATCTCACTAGTTATATTAAAAATATGAGACAAAGGCACGTTTTTAGTGATAGATTTTTGTATCAAATCAGTAACTCTATCTCTAATTTGCTTCAGCTCTTTAGGAGTTTGACTGCGTTTGATTTCTTTAATAAGTACTCCAGGACTATTAGCTTGTGCTACTATTAAATCGTGCTCACTAATTACGCCTTTTACATAAGATCTGTCTGTGCCATCTTGAGTCACACACAAGTGAGTAACATTGTTTTTTAGCATTAATAATTGCGCTTCGGCAAGTGATACATTTTCAAGTACAGTAACTACTGGTGAAGACATGATCTTGTCAATAGTAACTGTGATGGGAAATCTGCCTGTAGCTATCTTGGTTCGCATATCAGTATCTGTAACAATACCAATAGGGTAATCATTTTCACAAATCAAGATGTTGTTAGTTAAAGAAGCTGTCATTTGTTGTGCTACATCCTGAATGGTAATGTTTACAGTCGTTTTTAACGGATTTATATTGTAGGTCAATGATTGGAAATATTGCATTTCTGATTGTTGATCAGAATAAAAAACATTATCAGAAATTAACTTACCTATTAAATTTTCTTTGTCTTTTGGATTTCTAGTGTTAACAGCAAAACTTTCTAGTAAAAAATTTAATACCTCTGGATTATTGGCTACAAAAGGTCTAAATGAAACAATTGGGATGGCATATACAATAGCTTCCTCTCTAGATTTAGCCGTCATCATATAGTTGTTTTTAGCAAAAAATGGTCTTAGACCAAAAATGTCTCCAGGAGCACACTTATTTAACAAAGTCTCTTCAGAATCTGAAATAACAGATAAATTAATTACGCCCGAAGCTACTACATAAAAACTATCATGAAGCAAATCATTTATTTGAAATAAAGTTTGATTTTTTTCTAAAACAACAACTTTTATGTCACTCGCTATTTTCGAAAGTTCTTCAAATCCTAAAAAATTAAAAGGTGGATATTCACTTAAAAAGTCAGCAATTTGCTCAGCAATTGAATTCATAATGTTTATTTTTCTATTGTAAAAATAGCAAATATTAGATAGATACAAT
>NZ_MTCA01000297.1:0-3038 GCF_002150205.1 Flavobacterium sp. FPG59
TTCTAAAAGTTGTTCAAACAAAAAGTGTAACCAAAGCTGCCGAGGAACTGCACCTTACACAACCTGCTGTATCTATACAATTAAAAAATTTTCAAGATCAATTTGATATTCCACTTTCAGAAGTGGTGGGTAGGCGTTTGTATATCACTGATTTTGGCCAGGAAATTGCAGATGTAGCACAAAATATTATCAACCAAGTGGAGACTATAAACTACAAAACAATGGCCTTCAAGGGACAGTTGAGTGGTAGATTAAAAGTGTCAGTTGTATCAACTGGTAAATATGTTATGCCTTATTTTTTGTCTCATTTCATGAAACTGCATTCTAGTATTGAACTGCAAATGGATGTGACCAATAAAAGTAAAGTTTTGAGTAGTCTTGAGAAAAATGAAATAGATTTTGCATTGGTCTCAGTGTTGCCTACAAATTTAAATGTGGAACAATTGGACTTGTTACAAAATAAATTATATCTGGTGGCCAACTCCAATTTGGATCCCCAAAAACTTCAAAATTCAGAAGTTATTTTTGACAAAGTCCCTCTTATTTTTAGAGAAAAAGGATCAGGCACACGCCAATTGATGGAAAATTTTATAAATAAAAATGCTGTAACGATTCCTAAAAAAATGGAATTAACCTCAAATGAAGCGGTAAAACAAGCTGTAATTGCAGGACTAGGTTGTTCAATAATGCCGTTAATTGGTATCAAAAATGAATTGGCTAATAAAGAACTTCAGATTATCCCTTTCAAAGGATTGCCTATTACCACAACTTGGAGTATTATTTGGTTAAAAGGTAAAAAACACGCGCCTGTTGCGGCTGCATTTTTAGCGCATTTGGATCAAGAAAAAGCAACCATTATTAAAGAAAAATTCAATTGGTCTGAAGGATATTAATGTAGATTTTCTTGACTACAGCGAAAAAAAAATAGTCTTACTTTTTAGTAAGACTATTTTTTTATAATTTATTTCTGAATTTTTATGGTAGTAAAACTCTATCAATGATATGTACCACACCATTACTACATTGGATATCAGGAATAACCATGTTAGCAGGAATAGTGTTGCCATTACTTTTTACTGTAAATACTCCATTTAAGAACGGGCTGTATGTTAAAGTACCGCCTCCAGCTGTTGTAGCTGTTGTTGCAGTTTGCTCAGATGTAAATTTACCACCACTAATAGCATGGTTTAATAGAACTTGTTGTAAAACTGCTTGAGGAGCGTTAGCTACATCTTGAATCGTTGCAAAACCAGCGGCTTTAAATGCAGCATCTGTTGGCGCATAAATAGTGAAATTGTTTGCAGGATTTGATAATGTAGGTGCTAGTCCAGATGAAATAACGGCTTGCACTAAAAATGTAAGTTCTGGTGATTTAAAAACTTTAGAATCTTTAAGTAATATTGCTGAGTCTACAATGTTTACTCCGGTAGCAATCATTACTTTATCTATAGCGTGAACTGTTCCGTTACTTGCTGCTACATCAGTAAGAATTATTTTAGATCCGTTAATATACAAATCACTTCCTCTACTAATAAAACGTCTGTTTATGCTTAATGCAGATGCAGATGTTCCTCCAGCCATTATTTGGTTTGCCATAAGACTTCCGTTAGAAACGTGATACAATAAAGTATTCGTTAAAAAACTGTTTTGCAAAACGCCAAGGCTTCCACTATTTACTAGCCCTAATTTTGCGAAAGCATCATTTGTTGGAGCAAATACTGTATATTTTCCTGATGGATCGTTTGGGTTACTATTACTCAATACACCTGCAACTCCTCCTTGAATAGCGGCTCCTTCAAGAGTACTGAAGTTTTCGTTTGCAACAGCAATTGCTGCAATACTTGGTTTCTCATCTTGGTAATCATTCTCACATGATGACAATGTAGCTATTAAAGTTAGTGCTATTACTACGCTTTTTATGTTTACGTTTTTCATTTTGTTGTCTGTTTTTATTAAAATTTGTATACTAAACCACCGTATAAACCAGTTGCTTTACCAACGTTTCTTCCTTCAATTACGGTGCTTGCACCTGCTGAAACACCTACTTCTTTTGTAATTGGGGTGTATAAATTCAAACCTATTTTAGTGTAATTTACTTGTGTACTTGGGAAAAAACCTGTGAATCCCTCTCCAAGAATATCAACACCGCTAGTAGATGTTTGGTTGGCAATAAAAGCATCTGCATAAAATAAAGAGGCTGCATATCCTAATTTTACTTCACTAGTGTATGAATTAGGTACTTCATCTGAGGCAAAGTTTCCTGCAAATTGCGCCGAAGCAAATATTCCTGAATTCATTTTATACATGGCCATACCGGTTGTGCTTACTGTTGTAGCGCGGTTACCTATAGCAATGATAGATTGTAAACCTTCATTTACCTTGTAGTCGCCAACTGGAGTTTTAAGTCCTAAAGCTCCTATAAGACGAAGTGATGAGTTGCCGAAATCAAAATAAAACGGACTGTACTTTACAAAAACTGAAACATCTTGAAGACCTTTTCTTTCGTTTTCAAAGTTATTGTTTGTCAACACTTCTTGTGATGCATTACCAGTTGCTGTGATGTACGGTAAAACCATTACAACATCAACTTGGTCCGAAATTCCGTAAACCCCATAAATAGATGCACTAGTGATTTTTACGTCATTAAAAACAGGAACGCTCTCAACTTCTTGTGGAACAAGAAAAACATTTTCATATTTCTCAAAACTATAAGAAAGTGCAACATTTCCCTTTCCCTTTCCTTGCATAAAACCGCTAATTGGGCTTTGTGAAAATGCAGTGGTTACACATCCTAGTGTAGTTACTGCAAGCAATAATACTATTTGTTTTTTAATCATAATGGTTATTGTTTATTGTTTAACTTTGTTTTTGTCATTTACGGAGATACTTCTCTTTTGGTTTTGTTTTTTTGAAAAAAAATTGAAATTATTCTTAAATTTCAATTTTTCAACAAGTTATAAGTGCTAAATTAAGGGTTATGCACTTTCTCATAAAGTCTCTTTCTTAATTTTTATTTATTTTAAATAAATCCTTTAGGG
>NZ_MTCA01000364.1:0-1443 GCF_002150205.1 Flavobacterium sp. FPG59
ATTGCTTATTGTAATAAATAATGTTTGATTATAAAAATTCACCATGTTGAGAAATGTCAAGTCCTAATTCTTCTTTTTCCTCGCTTACACGTAAAGGTGTTATTTTGTTAACAATAAAAAATAAAACATACGATGCGGTAAAAGCAAAAATAGAAACCACAACTAAAGCTTTAAATTGATTTAGAAATAAGGTAGTGTCTCCAAAAATTAAACCTTGATTATCTCCTACAACAGAATTAATTGATTTTGATGCAAAAACACCAGTAAGTAGCATTCCTACCATACCGCCCACACCGTGACAAGCAAAAACATCTAATGCATCATCAATTTTGCCTTTATGAAATGCTCTCACTACAAGATTACTTATGATACTAGCAATTGCTCCTATAAACATAGCGTGTGGAATACTTACAAAACCTGCAGCTGGTGTTATAGCCACTAAGCCCACAACAACTCCAATACAAGCTCCCATTGCTGATAATTTGTGTCCTAGAATCTTATCTAGAAATACCCAAGCCATACCTGCAGCAGCTGCCGCAACTGTAGTAGTTCCTAATGCTTGTACTGCAAGGCCATTTGATCCTAGTGCTGATCCTGCGTTAAAACCAAACCAGCCAAACCACAGTAAACCAGTTCCTAATAATACATAGGTTATTCTTGCTGGATTAACCTTTTGAACTTTTCTTTTTCCAAGGAAAATAGCTCCTGCAAGTGCTGCCCATCCTGCACTCATGTGTACTACTGTGCCTCCAGCAAAGTCAAGTACTCCCATTTTGAAAAATAAACCATCAGGATGCCAAGTCATGTGCGCAAGCGGAGTATAGATAAATAATATGAACAAAACCATAAAAAGTAAATAAGCCCAAAAACGGATACGCTCTGCAAATGCTCCAGTTATCAAGGCAGGTGTAATGATGGCAAACTTAGCTTGGAATAAGGCAAATAGCATAAACGGAATGGTAGGAGCTAAGCTCCATGCTGTATTTGTTCCTACACCTTGAAAAAACAAGTTAGGGATTGGATTTCCAATAACACCACCAATTGTAGGGCCAAATGAAAGTCCGAAAGCAATGATAACCCATAAAACGGTAACAATTATCATGGCCATAAAACTTTGTAACATTGTACTAATGACATTTTTTTTTCCAACCATACCGCCATAGAAAAAACCTAACCCAGGAGTCATGATAAGTACTAGAGCAGTAGCAACAATAATCCATGCGGTATCGCCAGTATCAAATTTTACAGCTTCGGCTGGAGCAGGTGTGTCAATTATTAGATAATTTGAAAAAAGGGTAAATAACAAGATTGCAATTAATAGCACACTCAAAACAATTTTTCTCATAGTTTTTTGATTTAAATTTCAATAAAAGTATAAAAATGTTATTTATACCCCATTAAAAATAACAGTGTGAATTGAACTTTTGAATATATATTAAAATG
>NZ_MTCA01000327.1:0-2161 GCF_002150205.1 Flavobacterium sp. FPG59
ATATTGAGATAAGAAATTATTTCATGTAAAAAAACCATTCCGCTAAGAATGGTTTTTTTATACAATATTTTAATACTCTAATTTTAAATAAAAATACGAAACATATAATATATGATAGCTGCTAAAATTGCTGAAATAGGAATAGTAAGTACCCAAGCCCAAATAAGACTTACGGTCATTCCCCAACGCACAGCTGATACTCTTTTTGTTAATCCAACACCAATAATAGAACCTGTAATTGTATGTGTAGTACTCACAGGAACTTTAAAATGCTCCGTAAAATATAAGGTTAGTGCACCAGCGGTTTCTGCAGCAACTCCTTCAAAAGAAGTAACTTTAGTAATTTTAGACCCCATTGTTTTCACAATTTTCCAGCCACCGCTTAATGTTCCAGCAGCAATTGCAGAGTAACAAGCTAGAGGAATCCATTCTGGCATTTTAAAAACACCTTCATCATTTGGTAAAACCACATCTAACCAATCTGGAAGACTTTCTTGACTCAACCCACTGGTTTGAATGTAAACTGTTACCGCAGCAGCAATAATACCCATAACTTTTTGTGAATCATTACCTCCATGACCTAAACTAAATGCTGCGGATGATAATAACTGCATTTTTTTTAACCAAGCTGTTGATTGATGCAAGTTCAAACTACTAAATAGCAAACCAAAACCACTCACCGTTAAAATTATAAATGCAACTAAAAACCATTTAATATTATGAGATTCAAATACTACGCTCCAAAAATGTGAGTCAAAACGTGGCTTCTTAATATCAGCATAATACACCATTTGAGACTCTACGAACCAAATCGTCAATAACATCAAACAAACGGTAAAAATCTTTGGGTAAATACTTTTTTTAGAAGCATTTAAAAGCCAAATTGATATTAAATAAGACATCAACGCTCCTAATAATGGCGCTAGTACAATAAAAGCAATAATCACTAATACACCTGACGGAAAACCGCCGTCTTTACCTGGAGAATACCAATTTACTGTGTCATACCAATACGCGGTATGCATATCGGCTCCAGCACCTACCGTATAACCTGAAAAACCATGAACAGCAAGAGCGTGAGCTATGGCTGCCCCTGCAAAACCTCCAATAAGGGTATGTGATGAACTAGATGGAATACCTTGCCACCAAGTAAATAAATTCCAAATAATTGCGGCTATTACACCTGCTAATATTACAACAAGATCAATCTCGAGTGTATTGGCCGTTTTTGCAACTGTATCTGCTACACCAAAACCAAAAACCCAATAGGCTAAAAAGTTAAAAAAAGCAGCCCAAACTACAGCTTGAAATGGCGACAAAACTTTTGTTGCAACAACTGTAGCTATTGCATTGGCAGCATCATGAAAACCATTGATGTAATCAAAGATTAAAGCCAATACAATGATAACTATAAGTAAGGTGAAATCCATAAGAGTTATTTCAGATAAAAAGGAATAGGATTAAGAATGTTTTACAGAAATAGATTCTAGAACTGCAGCTACACTTTTACACTTATCTGTAGCTGTTTCTAGCACAGAAAGTACTTCCTTATATTTGATAATATTTTTGGCATCCGTTTCGTTTTCAAATAAATCTAAAACAGCTTTATCGTAAACATTATCAGACTTATTTTCTAATTTATTAATGCGAACACAAGCATCAGTAATGTTTTTCATTTTCTTTAAATCTCTCAATTCTCTTATGGCTACATCAATATTTTGACATGCTTCAAGATTAATCTCCGTTAATTTACGAATTGATTTAGTAATTTTATCCACTTGGTACAAACGCATTCTACTTGCTGCTCCATGAAGGTTATCAGCAACATTATCAATTGCAGTAATTAAAGAGTGAATATCTTCTCTATCAAATGGAGTGATGAAATTTCTGCTCAACTCAAGGTTTGTTTGACGTGTAATGTCCTCTCCTTTTTGTTCTAAAAGATCTATTTTTTGAAAAAGGATCTCACGCTCTTTAAAAGGTAAATTTACAGCTTCATGTAAATTTGTAGCTATTTCAATTAAATTACTAGATGCTTCTTCAAAAAGTGGAAAGAACTTTTTGTCTTTAGGAACCAAAAATTGGAAAAAATTATTAATGTTCATTTGATTTAATTTTAGTTTGGCAAAATTACTTCATTAATAATTGCTAACGTTAAGCC
>NZ_MTCA01000264.1:0-3713 GCF_002150205.1 Flavobacterium sp. FPG59
AATTAAATAAAAATCCAGAGTTTGTACTAAAGCTTCGATCAGAAAAAAATTTTCCGTCTATTAGTAAATTCAAACTTCAGGTTAGTGATGCCATCCAACAAGGAATTATTAAACCAATAGAAGCGGAACAATTATTTATCAATATAATGTGTTTAAATATATTTCCATTTATAGGAGAACCACTTTTAATGGCTCTCGTTGATGTGGACAAAGACAACTACAATAAAATATTAGAAAATCGAAAAACTGAAGTGGCAGAGTTTATTATTAATTCTATAAAAATCTAAGTTATGAAAAGTAAGTTAGTCCTATTATTACTATTTCTATTATCTGTAAGTTCGAATGCACAGGAAACTCTGACATTGGAAGATTGTTATGCATTGGCTACTAAAAACTATCCTTTATCAAAACAAACGGGATTGCTGCAACAAAAATCTAGTTATGAAATTGAGGCACTAAGCAAAGGAAAATTACCAAAAATTGACGTAAACGCTCAAGCAACTTATCAATCCGAAGTAATAGGATTCCCTACAACATTACCTGGTGTTGAACCTTTAAATAAAGACCAATACAGAGCGACTTTAGATGTCAATCAATTAATTTATAATGGCGGTACAATTGATGCAAATGCTAAATTAAAAGAAGCACAGACCAAAATACAACAACAACAAATTGAGGTCAGTTTATATCAGTTAAAAAGTAAAATCAATCAATATTATTTCTCTATTTTATTACTTCAAGAAAAAAGCAACTTATTATTGTCTAAAAATGAATTACTTCTATCTAAAGTTAAAGAAGTAAAATCAGCGGTAAAATTTGGCGCTGTTCTTCCTGCATCTGAACAGGTTTTAGAAGCTGAAATCATTAAAATCAATCAGCAGTTAACGGAAATTAAATTTGAGAAAATAAAGTTACTAAATAACCTTTCTGAATTAACTTTTACCAAAATTGACTCCGAAACAATTTTATTACAACCCGATTTTAATTCTATAAATACAACAAGAACAAGACCGGAAATTGCTTTTTATGATTTGCAAAATCAACAATTAGAGTTTTCTAAAAATGTAATTTCCAAATCTAATCTTCCTAAAATAAATGCTTTTGGTCAAGCCGGTTACGGAAATCCAGGACTGAATATGTTAGATAATTCTTTTCAGACTTTCTATGTGGTGGGCTTAAAAGCCAATTGGAATGTTTTTGATTGGGGTAAAAATAAAACAGACCTAAAGGCATTGGATATTTCAAAAGAAATAGTGACATCAGAAAAAGAAACATTTGAATTGAACAACAAAATGCAATTAGAAGAGCTAGATTATGAAATTAAAAAAATGGAACAACTCCTACTTTCAGATAGCGAAATAATTATAATACGTGAAAAAATCATTAAATCCTCTGATGCTCAAATGAAAAATGGTGTTATAACTTCATCAGAATATCTTACAGAATTAACTAACCTGTTTGAAGCAAAAAATATTTTAAAAACACATGAAGTTCAATTGTCGTTAGCCAAATCGAGTTACG
Organism: Flavobacterium sp. FPG59; assembly: GCF_002150205.1. NCBI lineage: Bacteria > Pseudomonadati > Bacteroidota > Flavobacteriia > Flavobacteriales > Flavobacteriaceae > Flavobacterium > Flavobacterium sp. FPG59. The sequence goes on from NZ_MTCA01000264.1 coordinate 1,522, forward strand.
AAATAATCAAAGGAAAATAAAAAAGAATCAGAAAAAATTTTTAAAAATGAAAAAAATAATTATCATAATTCTAGCCACAATAGGATTAATTTCCTGTAACAAAAATAGCGATAAAGCCGATGGTTACGGGAATTTTGAAGCAACAGAAATAACTGTTTCCTCCGAAGCGAACGGGAAAATTGAGTTCCTGAAATTAGAAGAAGGAGATGTTTTGAAATCTCAATCACAAGTAGGATTAGTTGATACTTTGCAATTACATTTTGCAAAACAACAATTAATCGCATCTAAAAGTACTGTTTCGTCTAAATCCGCAAATGTAGTCTCACAGAAAAGGGTTTTGCAGGAGCAATTAAAAACCACCAATTTAGAGAAAAACAGAATCCGTAATATGTATGCAGAAAATGCTGCAACCAAACGTCAAGTGGATGAAATTGATGGAAAAGTAAATGTTATTGAAGAGCAAATAAAAAGTGTTGGAACTCAAAATGCACCGATTTTAAGTGACTTGAAATCGATAGATGTTCAAATTGCTAAAATCAATGACCAAATAGCGAAAAGCAAAATTATTAATCCTATCAATGGAACGGTGTTAACCAAATATTCAGAGCCGGGCGAAATAACTGCATTTGGAAAACCGCTATACAAAATTGCAGATATTTCAGAAATGACTTTGCGCACTTATGTTAGCGAAACCCAGTTATCCTCAATAAAAGTAGGACAAAATGTAACCGTAAAAATTGATACTGCAAAAGATATGAAATCATATCAAGGAACTATTTCATGGATTGCATCTTCGGCAGAATTTACTCCGAAAATTATTCAAACCAAGGAAGAACGCGTAAATCTGGTTTATGCCGTGAAAGTGAAAGTCAAAAACGATGGCAGTTTAAAAATTGGGATGCCTGCCGAAATGTGGATAAATCTTAAAATCTAAAAAATGAAAATAATTATCGTAATGGCATCTATGTTTATTTTAATTGGATGCAAAACAACTCAAAACAACTCAATATCAACAACTATGAATTTAAAAAATCTGCACACCGAAAATAAAGCCGTTCAAACTAATGTACTTTTTCAACCTACCGATGGAAAAGTAATTTCACTACAAATTGCCAAAAACGAGCAATTAGCAGAACACATTACTAAAGTTCCTGCTTTATTAGTTTGCGTTTCTGGAAATGCAACGTACAATGATGAAAACGGAACTACTATAAAATTACAATCGGGTGATTATTTCAACATTCCTGTAAATGTAAAACATTGGGTTGACGCTCAGGAAGAAAGTAATTTCTTATTGATAAAATAATGAGCATTTCAGTCAAAAACATATCAAAATCTTACAACAAGTTAAAAGCAGTCGAAAACATTACTTTTGATGTAAAAGAAGGAGAGCTGTTTGGCTTAATTGGACCAGATGGTGCAGGAAAAACAACTATTTTCAGAATTCTAACTACTCTGTTAGTAGCTAATGAAGGCAGCGCAGAAGTGGCAGGTTATGATGTAATAAAAGGGCTGAAAGAAATTAGAAATTCTGTGGGATACATGCCCGGGAAATTCTCGTTGTATCAGGATTTAACGGTGGAAGAAAATTTAGATTTTTTCGCCACTATTTTTGGAACCACGATTGAAGAAAATTACGACTTAATCAAAGACATCTACGTTCAGATTGAGCCTTTCAAAACGAGAAGAGCAGGAGCGCTTTCTGGCGGAATGAAACAAAAATTAGCGTTGTGTTGTGCGTTAATTCATGCGCCAAAAGTGTTATTTCTGGACGAGCCTACCACCGGAGTTGATCCCGTTTCCCGAAAAGAATTTTGGATTATGCTCAAACGATTGCAAAAAAAAGGCATTACCATTTTAGTCTCAACACCTTATATGGATGAAGCTTCACTTTGTGACAGAATCGCTTTGATACAAAAAGGTAAGATTTTAAAAATTGATTCCCCTGAAAACATTATTAATAACTATGAAAAAATAATTTATGATGTACAAGCAAAAAACACACACGGATTGATTCACGATTTAAAAAACTATCCCAATCAATATAGTGTGTATGCGTTTGGAGAATTCATTCATTACATTGATAGAAATGCAGATTTTAATCCAGATGATTTACACGACTATTTAAAAAATAAAAATCACACCGACATAGTGATAAAACCCGCAATAATAACAATTGAAGATGTTTTCAT